>JBEGTV010000008.1:0-16745 GCA_041179225.1 Deinococcota bacterium
ATTTCGCGGTGAAAATAGGCATTGACTTGATCTAAGCTCGCATTGCTGGTAAAAGTAACTTTGGTATCGTCATCGTCACCATCAAGATTAACAATTTGGCTACCGGGATAAACGGGGATTTTTAGACGGCGGTCTATGGTGACGGTGTTGGCACTCACCGGAGCGGCACTGACCACAGGGCGCACAGGCTGAACGGTTACTGCACAGGAACTTAAAGCGATAGCAGCAATCAAGAACATTCTTTTCATGGCTTTAAGCTAAGCGCAAGCCATGAGTTAAAGATGGGAATATCTTTATTATTTGCTTACCCCAAAGCGTTTGCCACGGCTTGTGCAACACTGATGGCTTTGGGGTAACGCATTCTGGTTGGTCCTAAAATACTAACCGATGCCCTACCGAGGTTAGACTTAAATGCTACGGTGATGCTCGAGATACCATCAGGGTCATCTACACTTAAAACCAGTCCAGGCGATAAATTGGCAGGGCTGTTCGGACGCTCGAGCAAGTCAAGCACTCCACGCAGAAAAACCACGTCATTACTTTCTGGTTCGGTCAGGACTGGAGTTGCGCCACTCGAGTAAGAGACACTGGCAGTGGCAATTTCTCCCCAGCGTTCACGCAGGCTTTTGGCAAGACTGGCAACCGCAGGACTGGCTTGTTGCTCTAAGCGGTGCAGTTTAGCAGGGATTTCATGGGTCTCGAGCGGAGGTTCACGCAGGGCAGCCTCCAAGCGTTCTAGCACTTCGCGTTCTGGGCGAAAACCAGCATCCAGCACCAATTCCCTTGCCATACCGCCTTGGAGTAACAATACCGCCAAGACTCTTCCGCCCTCGAGCGTAGATAAGGAAATGGTTTCGATTCGGGCTTCTTTGGGTGCTAAAGTCATGACGGCTGCGTACCCGCTTAGACTGGAAGCAAGCATCATTGCCATTTTGAAACGCTGTTCGCCAACAACACTGCCAATTGCCATTTCTAAGTGTTCTAAACTGGCTTCTGGCAGTGGTTTAGGTGGAATAAATTTGTTGGCATACATTCGCCAGCCTTCTCGCGTCGGGACTCGTCCAGCACTGGTGTGAGGTTGGCGTAGTAAGCCCATTTCCTCAAGGGCTGCAAGTTCATTACGAACAGTAGCGCTGCTGACCCCAAGTGGATTTGCAAGGTCGAAACTTGGCACAGGACGTTTTTGCAAAATAAATTGCTCGACCACCATTTCCAGCGGTTGTTCGCGCCTCGAGACCATAGAGGAGTTTAAGCGGAGTTGGACTTTTGTACAAGAGCATATTCATTACCGATGTGCAAACTGGTTCATGCCGATGTGCAAACTGGTTCATGCCGATGTGCAAACTGGTTCATGCCGATGTGCAAACTGGTTCATTGCCGATGTTGGCGCACCCGTTTTAAGTTTAGGCGCTCTTGGCTGAGTTGCACAATTGTGTCAGTCTCGAGTGAATGGGCAAGTCCCAAAACAGCTTTGGCATAGCTAAATCCAGCCATATGTAATTCGGCAAGCACTCGACTTAGGGCTTGCTCGAATGGCTGATTTTCAAGTGGAGTTTTGGTTTCGATCAGTACAGCAAATTCACTGCTGCTAATGCGGTAAGTACGTCCTAGCTCAGCAAATTGTTGCTCGAGATGTTGAGCAAATCGTTGTAAGAGTTGCGTGCCAGCCCCTTTGCCTGTGCGTTCATTGGTAATAATGATGCCATCAAGTTCAATCGAAACCACATGCAGCGCATGTTGTTGACGTTGAGCGCGACTGAGTTCATTTTCAAAATCAGCATCGAAAGCTTTGCGGTTATTTAAGCTGGTCAGGGTGTCCGTATAGGCTTGACTCTCGAGTTGAATAGCTCGGTATTCGGCTTGTAAACGGGCTTGTTCTAGGTCGTTGATTTGTTCGCGCATTCGTTGTTCGTGTGGTTGGGTGTTTTCAAAGTCTTGGTCGTCTTCGCTGGCTAGAACTGCGTAACTTAAGTCATCTTGTTCACTCGGTAATTCGAGGGCTTGCGGGTCGCTCAGTGCGCGAATCGCAGCTTGGATCACACTAGGATCAAATTGCGTGCCGCTTCCCCGCTCGAGTTCACGCAGGGCTTCATCGGCTCGCCAAGCCCGTTTATACGGTCGGGTTTGCGTCAGGGCATCGTAAACATCGGCAACAGCCACAATCCGCCCCTCGAGTGGAATGAGTTCTCCGGGTAAATTATAAGGGTAGCCTTGTCCGTTCCACTGTTCGTGGTGCGAAATGGCAATTCGTTCTGCCATTCGCAGTAATTTTGAACGTCCACCAGATAGGATTCTCGAACCTATCACGGTGTGTTGTTTCATTTGGTTGAATTCTTCGAGGCTAAGTTTAGCTGGTTTGAGGAGAATATCATCTGGTATTCCAATTTTTCCAACATCATGCAAACGGGCAGCAAGACGCAATAAACGCACTTGTGCATCTTTTTGTCCTAATTGCTGTGCAATCAATGCCGAGTAATGTCCGACCCGAAAAGTGTGTTCGCCTGTGCGGTCATCACGGTATTCGGCAGCTACGGCAAGCCGTGTAACCACTTCAATTTGTGATTTCTCGAGTTCAAGGGTGCGTTGTCTAACTTTGGTTTCGGCTTCGGTTCGGGCTTGTTGGGCAGTCACGGTACGAAGTCGGTAGACCTCAGCTTCATTACGGGCGCGTTCTAAGTCAAATCGAGCCGAGATGATACGGGTTTGCTTATCGCGTTCCTCATTAAAATTTCGGCTTCGCAAAGCATAGAAACGCCGGTGGTGCATCAGCGCAAGTTTGTCTTGACCAATGGCTTCATAAACAGATGATAAAACCTCGTGTGCTTCAAATCGCCCACGGACACTGCCCACTTCTTCTGCCACAGCTAAGGCGGTATTCAAATACTCAAGGGCTTCTTGAGTGGTTTTTAATTCAAAGTGATCTCGTCCTAAATGCAGTAGTGCCTCGAGTTCTTGTTCACGATCCCCAATACTTCGGGCGATCTCTAAGACAATTAAATGCTGCTCACTGGCTTTTTGGAATTGATTCAGTTGTCTAAAAACCTGTCCTAAACCATCAAGCGCTGCCATCTGACCTTGCTGGAAACCAGATTCTTTAGCATAGCCAAGGGCTTCTAAGAAACGTTCTTCGGCGCATTTAAAGTCCCCTAATTTACGATCCAACTGCCCAAGATTTAAGGTATTGACACAAAGTAGAATGGGGTCGCCTAAACTTCGAGCCGCTTCTAAGGCTCTCGAGTAATATTCAGTCGCATTTTGTAAATCCTCTAAGTGTTCAAAAGCCAAGCCGATATTAACTAAATTGGTAATCTCGAGTTTACTGTCATCTATTGTTTTAAGAAGCGAATGCGCGTCAAATAAGTAACGCAATGCCATTTCGTATTCACCTAATTTAATATAGGTTAAACCTGTGTTGGTCAGGGTTTTGGTCAGTTGTTTATTGTCACCTAGGGTGCGTTGCAATTCTAGGGTTTGCTGTAAGGCTGTTAGGCTTTCGGTGAAATGCCCAAGTTGTAATTCAACACTGGCAATCCCCGAACGGGCTTCTATTTCAAGTTTAGTCTGATTGTCTTGCTTGGCATAAGCTAATACTTGAAGAAAATGTTTTTTGGCTTCTTCAAATCGCCCAATCTGCCGTTCTAATTGTGCCACTTGTAACAATGCTTGCGCCGCTAAGACAGGCTCAGCTAAAAAATGATAAATTGAAACAGAGCGATACAAGATTCCACGTGCCAAACGCAAATCACCTTGTTGTCGTTCGAGTGAACCAAGTTTTTCTAAGATCACCGCTCGAGCCAAAGGCTCAGTTTTTGTTTTTGCAAACCATGCTCGTAGAGCCACTCGCGCCGCATTGCGCTCGAGTGGCTTTAATTCTGTTTCAAGCCAGACTTGCACTTCAGGTAGTCCAGTTGGAAATGTGGTCATGGTCACTTCAGAACAGTTTTAAGGTAATTATCTACGTTGAGTCGCCCTTTATATCCAAGAGTACCGTAATAACCTTGACTATTTGGAGCAGTGAACGTAAAGGGACTGTTTTCAGGTAATTTGTAAATACTGGCATCGGCTGTCATCCACGTTTGACGAGCTACAGTGTCAAGAGCAAAAACCAACTGACTCGCACCTTCGCCTAATGCCAAGGCGGCTGCACCACTCGCCACAGCCGTTGCCATTGAAGTTCCAGAAGCCGAAACACGACGATTACCCGGATAAGCCGTAATAATCCCTTTGCCCGGCGCACTTAATTCAAGATTCGCACCATAATTTGAAAAACCCGATTTTGCACCAGTGGCATCCACACTACCCACACTAATAACGCTATACCGAGTATCTGCCATAGAGGCTGGGAAATTCAGAGCAGTATTCAAGTTACCTGCTGATAAAAACACAGCAATTTTTTTGTACGCTGCGGCTTGAATAGCCCGTCTTACTGGCTCAGAAATACCATTGACACTGATGCTGAGGTTAATCACACTTGCGCCGCTCGAGACTGCATAATTGATGGCTTGCGCCAGTTTGTCAGCGTCCCCTGTGCCATCTGACTTAATCACTCGAAGTGGCAAAATTGTTGCTCCCGGTGCGATTTGCAAAGCAATCGCAGCTACAGCAGTTCCATGTCCATTTATAGTATCGTCTGGAACAGTATCGCCGTCCACGTAGTCACGCATTTGCGAAGCAGCAACCAAGGAACGCTTAAAAGCTGGGTGATTTAAGTCAATACCACTGTCAATCACAGCGATTTTAACGGCTTTGCCTAGTTTTGGCGCTCGAGTTTGTCCTTCTTGTAATTTAATGCTTTTCCAATTGTTGGTATTTACCGGAATTGGCGCAAATTGACCATCTGCCCAAAGTCCTAAGCTACCATCTGCCCATAAACCAAGGCTGCCATCTGCCCAAAGTCCTAAGCTACCATCTGCCCATAAACCAAGGCTGCCATCTGCCCAAAGTCCTAAGCTACCATCATTGGTGGTCACTTGATCCACTGTTAAAACATTGGCGTTTGGCTCGAGAACATCTGATGATTGGAGTCTGGCTTGTGTAGCTTGTAATTGTGAAGCCTTAAAACCAAGTACCGCATACCCTTCTTGGCGGTCAAAAATAACCACCGAGGCTTTGTATTTTTCTTCTAAACTGGCTTGGCTGTCTAGCTCTTGCAAGTCAACGGTTAAGGTATAAGCGTAACTTTGCACACCTGAAGTTTGTGGCTCTAAGTTATTACACGCCGAAAATCCAATTCCAAGCGCTGTCAATAAGGTCAACGTTTTTAAGTTTAAGTTCATAGGCATTCCTTATGAGAGAGTTTAGAAAACTTTGTCTTTCTTAAGTCTTACAAGTAACTTATCAAACTCTTACCTAATACTAGCACGCCTGAAGTCTTTTTTTTCTTCTCAGCACACGTTTATGAGAATTTGTCCAGAAATGGTTGAAGGTAGACTGAGTATAAAATGTCATAAATTCCTTCAATTTGTACAATTCCATGTAGGAAATGCACACGTTTTCCATGTGGGAAATGCACACGTTTCACAACGACTGCAAGGCTGCACTCAGTAAGCGGTGAAAATGATGCACACAGGCTTCACGGGCTGGGCTAAACCGCCCCGAGTTATAAAATCTCGAGCGAACCCCTCGTTGCACTGCTTCGACTACCACTTCGTCCTCGCGTTCAACTCGGTCTAAGCCAGCCCCAGCCCCAGCCTCGAGTTTACTTGCATCCCAAACGTAGGGGATAAAACTGACCTTGCACCGGTCATGACCAAGTGGACGCACCACGTTAATGCTTAAGCCCCAAGGATAGAAGTTCAGCATTAAATTTGGGAAAACCCAGTAGTAATATGCAGCAATGTTCTGTCCATAATCTGGACTCGAGCGCGGCAGGTCAAAAACTGTTTCGCCACTGCTGGCAACCCCAAGCTGTAAATTACACCAGGCGTATTGCTGGGTGGTGTAATTCCCGTAATCAATCGCCGCATTTAAGCTGGCGTGAATATAGGGAATATGAAATCCCTCAAGATAATTGTCGCAATAAAGCGCCCAATTTGCCCGAACGATATAATCACGCGCTCTGGTTTGGTCAAAGTAAAATTCTTGTAAAGGCAACCAACCAAGCCGAGCTTTAATTGGTGCGAGCATCGTCTCGAGTGAGACATTTGGATTGAGATTAACAAAAGCAAGTTTATCCCATGTTTCAAAAGCAATTTTTGGTAAATTATCGGCGTTAGATGGAAAATTCTGAACTGCTTCAAATTCAGGCATACTCTGAAAACAACCATCTAAAGCAAAACGCCGTCCATGATAGCGACACCGCAAAAAACGCTCTACGCCACCCGTTTCTGCAACCAACATTCCACGGTGGGTACAAACATTAGAAAGCCCGTGCAATTGGTCGTTAAAATCTCGAGTCAGCAAAATCGGTTCGTCCAAGCAACCCTCAAGAACCGTGATTGGTTTTACGCTACCGGGAGCTTTTAGATCGTCGGTATCACCAATAAATTGCCAAGAACGCGCAAAAATCTTTTCTCGAGCAAGCTCAAATATACTTGGGTCTTTATAAAATAAACTGGGTAAAGTGGCAGCTTTTGTAATGTCCGCATCAACCTCGAGAGAACGTGTCATAAGCAGTATTCTACACATTTAAGGCTATCGCCGAACTATCTTGCTATACTGGTTACATGAACAAAATATTCGCTGGTCTGACCGCCTTAGTTCTCTCAAGCGCACTGGTGGCTTGTCCACCCACACCAGTCAACGATGCACTGGTATTAAATGGCACACTCGAGCAAAACGCCGCCATTTCATTTACCAGTATTGTTGCCATTAAAGTCTATCCTGTCACCAATCCTCGGGTTGATTTATTCGATGGCTCAGCTTTTTTTGCCACTTTGCTACGAGGAGTGCTACCGCTTGGTGTGGGAACATTCAATAGCAGTACAGGTGCGTTTAGTGTGACCTTACCAAGCAGCACAGTCATGCAAAGTTACAGCAGTCCACGGCAATTTAACATCAAAGCCAATTGCACCAATACTGGCGCAAGTACCAACCTTGGTAATGTGGCTCAAGTGCTGATTACCTTGCACAATAGCAGCGATGCAATTATTGGTTATGTTGCCCAAGAAACCCCTGGTGAACGCACGGCTGGCGTGGCTGGCACGTTCTACGATGTCATGCGGTACTGGTCAAGCACTGCTTTTACCGCCCAACAAAGTTGTACCAGTGCCGATTACCAAGGCAACCTGCAAGTGGTGGCTGGTTGGAACACCATTTCGTTTCGTACCATCACCCAACCATTACAAATTTTTGATCGGGTGCAAACCATTTCGGCTGCACCAAATGGCGTAAAATGGTTATTCCGCCCCGAACCCACAGCTATTGGTGTGAATGCACCTATGCTTGCTCGCTAAATTAAAGTTTTTTCTTGGATTTGCTTAGCGTACTGAAGAAAAAACTCGAGTGAGTTTTGGTTAGCCAGTGCATCCACATTCAGGACTTTACTGGCATCTGCACCAAGCAAAATTTTGCGAATTGGTAACTCGAGTTTTTTACCGCTTAGGGTGCGCGGAATTTCAGACACAACCAAAATGACATCTGGGATTAAACGCGGTGATAATTCGCTGCGAATCGCAGTTTTGATCCGCTGCTCGAGGTCTGGGGTTAGGCGCTCAGTTGGGCGTAGAACAATAAAAAGTGGCATAAAAGAGGGTTTATTTATTTGCTCAAGGTCAATGATTAAACTGTCCAGCACTTCGGGAATACCTTCAACCACACTGTAGACTTCGGCTGTTCCCATTCGTACCCCGCCCTTATTTAAGGTAGCATCGGAACGCCCATAAATAATGGCACTACCTCGAGCCGTAATTTTAATCCAATCGCCATGTCGCCAGACATTTGGGTAATCAGAAAAATAACTTTCAAAGTAGCGCTTATTGTCGGTATCATTCCAGAATTTGACGGGCATACTTGGCATTGGCATGGTCAGTACCAATTCGCCAACCGTCTCGAGAACGGCTCTCCCCTGCTCATCAAAACTTTGTACATCCGCGCCTAAGCTCCGACACGACAATTCTCCTGCCCAGACTGGACTCCACGGGCTGCCGCCTAAAAAAGCACTGCAAATATCTGTACCACCTGAGGTGCTAAAGAGTTGCAAATTCTCTCCTACTTTTTCGTAAATAAAATCAAAGCCATCCATTGAAAGCGGTGAGCCTGTGCTACCAATGGCACGTAAATGTGATAAGTCAAAGGTTTTATTTGGCTCGAGACCTAATTTGATATTCCCATGAATGAAAGCTGCTCCACAACCAAAAACTGTGACCTTCGCCCGTTCACAAAGTTGCCACAAAATATCTGGGCTTGGGTGCGTTGGCGATCCATCCCACAACACCAGACTCGAACCAAGCAGCAAGCCCGAAACAAGATAATTCCACATCATCCAGCCTGTGGTGGTAAACCAGAAAAAACGGTCACTCGAGCCAAGGTCGGTCTGTAAACCCAATTGCTTGTAATGCTCGACTAAAATCCCACCGTGTCCATGCACAATTGGTTTGGGTAGCCCTGTTGTACCACTTGAATACAATATATAAAGCGGATGATCAAATGGCACAGCTTCAAACTCGAGCGGGGCTTCTTGGATCAAAAGCGAATCAAATTCTGCGCCAAGACGAATGGTTTTTTCTAAGCTGGGTAAGGCATTCTCGAGGTTAAACACAAGGCTGGTGCGGTCAAAGAATTTACTGTTGTAGGTGTAACTTGTAGCGGCAAACAAGATTTTAGGTTCTATCTGCGAAAAACGGTCAATCACGCTGCCCAAACCCATTTCTAAGCTGGTACTGCTCCAAATTGCGCCAAGACTGGCGGTGGCTAAAAAAGCAATGATAGCTTCGGGGGTATTGCCAATGTAAGCCGCTACCCTATCGCCACGCTGCACTCCTAAACTTCGTAAATGTGCCGCTAAACTCGAGACTTTAGATTTTAATTCTGCCCAAGAGATTTCAACATAGTCCCCAGATTCATTGGCAGCAATAAGTGCTGGATTATCCGAATCTGAGTGTAAACAATGGGCAGCATAATTCAGTCTCGAGCCAGAAAACCATTTGGCATTGGGCATGATTCGCGCCTCGAGGACACTGGAATACGGTGTGCCATCCACCTTAAAAAAATTCCAAACCGATTCCCAGAAATCCTCTAAGTAATCCACACTCCAAGTGTGCAACGCTGCATAATCCAAGAATTCAAGTCCTCGAGAAGACTTTAAGAATGCTGTAAAAGCACTTAACTGACTTGAATCTCGAGTTTCTGAGCTTGGCGACCAGAGTAATTGACCTTGCTGCATGGCATAGTCTACCCGAGACTTAGCTTTAATTGCTCATTGGTGCGCGAAAATTCCGTAAGCGCAGAGCATTACCAAGAACAAAAATACTCGAGAATCCCATGGCTGCACCAGCCAGCACAGGATTCAGCAACCACCCAAAAAGTGGGTAAAGCACTCCTGCCGCGACTGGAATAAGAATAATGTTGTAAGCAAATGCCCAAAATAAATTAAATCGGATATTGCCAATCGTGCTTTTGGAAAGTGCCAGTGCATTGGGAATGCCGCGTAAATCACCTGCCATTAAAATCACATCAGCAGTTTCGATAGCAACATCTGTGCCAGTTCCAATGGCAATACCAACATTGGCTTGGGCAAGTGCGGGGGCATCGTTGATGCCATCGCCAACAAACGCAACCTGTCCTTGTTTTTGCAAGTCAACTATGGCTTGGGCTTTACCTTCTGGTAGCACTTCGGCAAGCACTTGGGTGATACCAAGTTGCTTAGCAATCGCCTGAGCAGTACGCTGGTTATCGCCTGTAATCATGGCAATTTGCAGTCCCTGTTTTTGCATCGCTTGAATCACCATTTTGGCATTGTCTTTGATTGGGTCTGCCACAGCGAGCAGTGCCACCAATTGAAAATTGAGACTGACATACAACAAACTTTTTCCTTGGTCGGCAAGCAAGACGCTCTGGCTCGAGAAATCACTGGTGTTTAAGCCAAGTTGCGTCATGTAGCGCTCTGCACCAATATGAATGATTTTTTGGTCTACTCGAGCCGTGATCCCGTACCCAGCAACCGCGTTAAAATCCTCTAAGGGCTGTAAACTCAGTTCCTGTTCCTTGGCGGCGCGAACAATCGCTTCGGCTATCGGATGTTCGCTCGAGTTTTCTAAACTGGCAATCCAAGTTAGGAGTTGCTGATCAGAAAACTGGCTTAAGTTGATAAAATCGGTCAGGGCTGGTTGCCCTTTGGTCAACGTTCCCGTTTTGTCTAAAGCCACAATTTTTACACCTTGCAACGCCTCGAGTGCCGAAGCACTGCGGAACAACACCCCCATTTCGGCAGCTTTACCCGTTCCGACCATAATACTGGTTGGGGTGGCTAAACCCATAGCACACGGACAAGCAATAATCAGCACCGCAACCGTATTCACAATTGCAAAACTTGGGTTGCCCAGTAACATCCAAATTGCAAAAGTAAGCGTGGCAACTAAAAGCACAATTGGCACAAAAACCTGTACCACACGGTCAGCCAACCCTTGAATTGGTGGTTTATTGTTCTGGGCATTTTCGACCAACTGCATAATTTGCGCCAGAACTGTGGTTTCTCCAATGGCAGTGGCTTGGAAGGTCAGCGCACCGTTTTTGTTGATTGTTCCACCAATCACTCGAGCATCCACGGTTTTTGCAACTGGCACGGATTCACCCGTAATCATGCTTTCATCCACATAACTTTGACCAGATAAAACCATGCCATCCACTGCGATTTTTTCGCCTGGACGCACCGAAATAATATCTCCCAGCAGCACTTCTTCGAGGGGCAAAATTAGTTCGCTTGTACCACGCAGCACTCGAGCAGTTTTGGCTTGCAAACCAAGCAGGGCTTTCATCGCAAGGCTGGTTCTGCCTTTGGCAATCGCTTCGAGGTACTTACCAAGCAGCACCAAGGCAATCACCACACCTGCGGCTTCAAAGTAGACAAACCGCCCCGTGGCTGGAATGGTGTTTGGCACAAAGGTCTCGAGCAACACCACGGCTGTGCTGTACCAAAAAGCGGCACTTGTTCCGAGCATCACAAGGCTGTTCATATCGGGGCTTTTTTGAATCAGGGCTTTCCAACCCAGCACCAAAAAACGCCTTCCTGGAATAAAGTAAATCGGTACGGCTAAACTCAAGCTAAGCCAATCCCAAAACTGCATTGGCGCAAGATTCATCATCAAATTCATGGCAGGCATATAAAGCATCGGCAGCATCGCAACAACCAGTAACGGCACGGCAAAAGCAGCTGCAATCAAGAGCGACCCTTTTAATTCACGAATTTCTGCTTCTCGAGCCAGTGCTTGGGCATCGGCTGGAGATTGCCCAACTTTGACTTCTAAAATGTCATAACCAGCTTCTTTAATCGTCGCCTCGAGTTGCGTTTTACTTGCACGGCTCGAGTAATACTCAATCACTGCTCGTTCAGTTGCCAAATTCACACTGGCATCAAGCACCCCATCCACTTTTTTTAAGGCACGTTCGACCCGTCCAACACAGGCAGCACAAGTCATGCCCGTAACACCAACTTCGAGGGTTTTCGCTGATTGAATGGTTTTTATCATAATCTATACCCCCTATGGGGATTTAACTTTTTAAGCATAAATGTATTTAAGAAAATGGTCAAGGGATAGTCGTAGATACATAGTAAAAATACAAATCAGTTCGTGAAGCATAGGAATTAAACACATTCAACTCACTTGAAAATTACACCAATCTCGAGTATGGTATTGTTATACCCCTATGGGGGATAAGGAGAGCTTATGAATATCGAATTAAAAGTAACTGGTATGTCTTGTGGTCATTGCGAAGCGGCTGTGCTAAAAGCCTTAAAAGCAGTTGAAGGTGTCAGTGCCGCAACAGTCAGCTTAACCAACGGTTCGGCTCGAGTCGAAGGGCAGAATCTTCGTTCTGAATTGCTGATTGCGGCTGTGACCGAAGAAGGTTACACCGCCAGTCTTGCTGCTTAGATGGAACACTCCGAACTTTGTATGCCGCTCGAATCTCGTAAACGCGCCATTCGGCGGCTGGCAATCGCCAAGGGGCATTTGGAGAGTATTCAGCGAATGCTCGAAGACCCCCATGTGTATTGTGTAGATGTCCTAAGGCAAATTAAAGCCGTTCAGGGTGCGTTAAATGGGGCTGGCGAAGTGATTTTGCGTGGACATCTCGAGGCGCATGTAGCAACGGCTGCGGCTCGGGGCGACGCTTCGGAAATGGTGGATGAAGTTATGGAAGCGATTCGTTTGCATTAATAAGGAACACCTAAAAAAATCATTGATCCGTTTTGGTTTTTTGCCTTTACACAAGTGAATCATTCAGACATGATTAAAAATGTGGTTAAAGCCCAAGAAACGCTAAGCATACTCGAGCAGTTTGGCTCGAGCTTCTTCTGGTACAGGTAAGCTCTGTTTGGCATGATGGTCATACCAAACCAGTACCGTCTCAAAAGTAGCACACAAAATGTCATTGGCAAGAATTTCGTGTTGTACCGTAAAACTTTTATTGCCCACCTTCGTCACCCAAATGCTAATTTGCACCCTGTCACCATAATGCACTGCTCTTATGTGACTCGCCACAACTCGAGCTAGTAAACAACTTGGAAACTCTTTTTTGGTAATCCCTAAAAAAGCAAAGAACTCGAGCCGAGCAAATTCGGTATATGAGAAAAAAACAGCATTATTGACATGCCCAAGCACATCAAGGTCAGCAAAACGAACCACGATTGGCGTAAAAAATTTCATCCTTTGCCTTTCGCCTTCTTGACCCCTAAAGCAGCACCTGCGGGCTTGGGTCGCTTTTGCCTTTCTCTACTCAAATCGGTAGCCTTTGGGAACAACCACCACACCTTTTTCAGTAATCTTAAAGCCCCGAGCGCGATCTTCCTCGAGATTCACCCCGATTTTTGTTCCGGGCGGCACAATCACGTCTTTATCGAGAATCGCATTTTGAATGATACAGTTGCGTCCGACTTCAACTTCATCAAATAAGACGCTACGGTAAACCAAAGAATACGAATTGACTCGAGCGCGACGAAACAAAACCGAATCACGTACCGTTCCACCCGAAATAATCACACCCCCAGCCACAAGACTGTTCAAGGCTTGACCTGTGCGGTCTCCGGATTCATGCACAAACTTAGCTGGTGGGCTATCGGCATTAACAGTGCGTAAGGGCCATTCAGGATTGTACAAATCAAATTCTGGATTGACGCTAATCAGTTCCATACTGGCTTCATGGTAGGCATCGAGTGTTCCCACATCTTTCCAGTAGGTATTTGGGCGGTCTGTACCCGGTATTGGGTTCTTAAAAAAATCGTAAGCGTGCAAATGATACCCGTCGCGTAAAGCCCTTGGCAACACATCTTTACCGAAGTCTTTGCTCGAGTTGTCATCACGTGCATCTAAATCGAGTAAATCCTCGAGTGCTTTGCGACTAAAAATATAATTGCCCATGCTAGCAAGTGCCATGTCTGGCTTACCGGGCATGGGGAAAGGGTTCTTTGGTTTTTCTTGAAATTCGGTGATTCGGCTGCGATCATCCACGCCTAGCACACCAAAACGGCTGGCTTCTGCCACTGGCACAGGAAATGCAGCAATACTGACATCGGCTCTGGAATCTAAGTGTTCTTCAATCATGTGATCCACATTCATTTTATAAATATGATCACCACTAAAAATAGCCACACAATCGGCTTTGTGATTCTCGATTAAGTGCATGTTCTGCCAAATCGCATCGGCAGTACCACGATACCAAACCGCACCAAGTTCTTCAAAACGGTACTGCTGGGCTGGTACAAGCGTAATAAAGTAATCCGATAAAAACGAACCAAAGCGCCAACCACGTTGAATATGTTCGGTTAAGGATTGGGCTTTATACTGGGTTAAAACATAAATACTGTAAATCTCTGAGTTAATGAAATTATTAATTGCAAAGTCAATAATGCGGTACTTTGCTCCGAATGGCACAGCCGGTTTGGAGCGTTTAGAAGTCAGTGGTGAGAGCCTTGAGCCTTGACCACCAGCCAGAATCATGCCTAATGTGCGAACAGCCATATTGTGTACCTCCGGATGAGCGCAGTATAACAGTCTCTTAGATAAATAAGGCAACATTCAAAATCAATCTGTCATAAATTTCAAGTAAACTGTTCAGCATGAAACTCTGGTGGCTTGGATTATTTTGCAGTGCAGCATTTGCATTTTCGCTTCAAAACGATGCCAACCAAGATGTACAACAATTGGTCAATTTTGGCGCTCGAGTTTCGGGCAGTAAAAACCTCGAGAATGCTGCCAATTACCTAGTCGCCGAGTACAAAAAAATTGGTGCAGAGGCTCGAGTCGAAACCTTTTTGTTCCAGCGAGTGCGTGACCTAGGCTCGAGTATTACTGTTGCGGGTCAGCGCTTTACTGCTGATACTTTGTACTCAGCGAATATCAGCGATATTGAAGCTCAAGCTGTACTGATTCCAAATTTTGGTTCGCAAGCCGATTATAAGGGCTTAGACTTAAAAACTCGGATTGCGCTGGTCAAACGCGGCGGGATAACTTTTCTCGAGAAAGCAAGGGCTGCTCTGAATGCAGGTGCGGTTGGTGTGGTGCTGGTCAATAGTGTTTCTGGGCGTTTAAGTGCCAATTTACTGGGCGAATTCGATATTCCAATGCTGGCAGTTTCGGGAGTAACGGGGGCTACTCTGCTCGAGCAAGCCAAAAAAACTATTCTCAAAATCAGGCTTATTGCAGATGTCCAACGCACCGAAGCCATTGGGCGTAATGTGGTCGCCAAATTCTCTGACCAAAACCCTAAACTGGTTCTCGGGGCGCATTTTGATAGTGTCCCCGGTAGCCCCGGCGCAAATGACAACGCCAGTGGCACAGCCGCAATTCTCGAGATGGCACGGCGTTTAGCCCCAGAATTACGCCAACAGATTTATTTTGTTTCCTTCGATGCCGAAGAGGACGGTTTAATTGGCTCAAATGCCTTTGTCCAAGCCATGCCTACCAGCAGCTTAGATGGTCTAAAAGCGATGCTCAATTTTGATATGATTGCAGTCAATAATAACCTGTCGGTTGGCGGCTCGAGTTCATTGGTAAACTTGATTCGTGGTTTGTATCCACAAATTGGTCGGTTTAATGATTTTGCGGGTTCTGACCATGCCAGTTTTTTAAGCGAAGGTGTACCAGCCGTGTTTTTCTGGCGTGGCTTTGACCCTAATTATCATTTGCCATCCGATTCTAAAGTCAATCCTGTTCTGCTCGAGGAGACAATACAAATTGGCTTGGGTGTGGTCAAACAACTCTTAAAGCAGTGATAAAATACGCCCATGTCAACTCGTATTGAAACCGATGTCATCACTCGTACAAAAACCGATGTAGTCACTCGTACCGAAACAGATACGATGGGCGCTCTCGAGGTAGAAAACAACCGCTACTGGGGCGCTCAAACCCAACGTAGCATTCAAAATTTCCCCATCGGACGTGACCGTTTTATTTGGGGTCGAGCAATTATTCGCGCCCTTGGGGTGCTGAAAAAAGCTGCCGCCCTTGCCAATGCCGAACTGGGGCAACTGCCGCAGGATGTGGCAGATTTGATTGCTCGAGCCGCCGATGAAGTGATTGTCGGTAAACTCGATGACCATTTTCCCTTGGTGGTTTGGCAAACGGGTTCTGGAACGCAAAGCAATATGAATGCCAACGAAGTGATTTCTAACCGCGCTATTGCCTTAGCTGGCGGCGAATTGGGCAGTAAAAAACCTGTTCACCCGAACGACCATGTAAACCGTGGTCAGAGCAGCAATGATACTTTTCCAACGGCAATGCACATTGCCGTTGTTGAAGAACTGCACCGCCAGTTATATCCAAATGTTTTGCTGTTGCGTGAGACACTGCACCGTAAAGCCCTTGAATTCTCGAGCATCGTTAAGGTCGGACGCACCCACCTGCAAGATGCCACCCCGATAACATTAGGACAAGAAATCGGGGCTTGGGTGGCGCAAATAGATTTTTGTTTAGATCAAGTCCGACACGCCGAAAAAGGTTTATTTGAACTGGCGATTGGTGGAACTGCCGTCGGTACAGGCTTAAATGCCCATCCAAAATTCGGTGCTTTGGCGGCGCAGAAAATGGCGGAAATTACAGGTTTACCGTTTACTTCTGCCCTGAATAAATTCGCTGCACTTGCGGCGCACGATGCACTTGTGACCACCTCAAGCAGCTTACGGACACTGGCTGGCGCACTGATGAAAATGGCAAATGATGTGCGTTGGTTAGCCAGTGGACCTCGTAACGGCATTGGTGAAATTGACATTCCAGAAAATGAACCCGGCTCGAGTATCATGCCCGGTAAAGTCAACCCAACCCAATCCGAAGCCATGACGATGGTCGTGGCACAAATTTTTGGCAACGATGCAACCGTGGCTTTCGCGGGTTCACAAGGCAATTTTCAACTGAATGTCTTTAAGCCTGTGATGGTGCATAACGTGATTGAAAGTATTGCCCTGCTAGGCGATGCTTGTGTTTCTTTTAATGATAACTGCGCGGCTGGCATCGAGCCGAATCTTGAGCGAATTGCCCAAAACCTAGGTACAAACCTGATGCAAGTGACTGCCTTAAACCGTCATATTGGCTACGACAAAGCGGCTGCAATTGCCAAAAAAGCCCATAAAGAAGGTTTATCTTTGCGTGAAGCTG
>JBEGTV010000009.1:0-16668 GCA_041179225.1 Deinococcota bacterium
AACTAGCACCCGACCCATGTTGGTAAAAGGTACACATCCATGTTGGTAAAAGGTACACATCCATGTTGGTAAAAGGTGTCACAAATTCCTCACAAAGATTGCTTGCAGTGGTTAGTACACAAAACCATGTTGAGTATGGCAAAATAGACTTATGAATCTAGCAGCCTTTATGGGCGAGTTCAAAGCCGAAGCCTACGATCACTTGGAAAAGTTGGATCAGGGTTTGTTGCAACTCGAGCGTGACCCGAGCAATAACCAACTTATTCGTGGCTTGTTTTTAAGTATGCACACGATTAAGGGTGGCGCGAGTATGCTCGAGCTAAAAGCCTTGAAGCACTTAACCCATGCTTTTGAGGATGTGCTGGCACGGCTGCGAGACCACGGCGAGGCTTGTGATTCTCAGACGGCGACTTTGTTGCTGCGGGCTTTGGATATGGTTCGTGAAATCGTTGACACTGATCCGAGCATGGAAACCATGTCACCACCAGTAGAGGACATGACCAATAAGTTGCGGACACGTGCTAGTGGGGTGATTGTCACCCTCGAGCCAAGTGCTTCGATGAGTGGTATTCAGGCTTCCCTAGCCGACCTAGACCCTCCAATTGAAGCTAAAGCAATCACAAAATCCAATCTAGCATTGTTACTAGAGCCGTCTGAAACAGCCCGAACTGTCATGACCACTCAACTCGAGAGCGCAGGTTGGACAGTGGCAGGTTTTGCTTCTTCTACCGAAATTCAAAACCGTATTTCTGAAGCGGGTTTGTTGGTCTTACCTCTTGAGCCAAGCGGCGGGATAGATGGTTTGGCACTGGCAAAGGAATGGCGGGGATTTGGGACTAAAACCCCCATTGTTATTACCGCCCTAGAATTTAGTGCTGCCCAAGAAACCGATGCCAAAACCCTTGGTGTACAATGCACTCCTAAACCCAGTTGGCGTGATTCGCATTTGACTGAACTAGCAAGGAGCTTAGCGTGATTGAAGCACGACGAATTTTAATTATTGAAGATAGTTTGCTGATGCGTAACTTGCTGGTTGGTTTACTCGACGGGGCTGGTTACGGCGATATTCGCGCTGTCGGGACACTCGAGCAAGGATTGCGTTTACTAGGAATGCGAAGCGAACCCGGCGAACAATTCAGCTTGATTTTAATGGATAAACTCCTACCCGATGGTGACGGTATAGATGGCATCCGTGAAATCAGGCAAGTACCGCACCTGACCGAAAAACCAATTATCATGGTGACAGGTTTTGATGACCGCGAAACCCTACGCGAAGCCTTTGACGCTGGGGCAAGTGACTTTATCAATAAGTCCTTTGATGAAACCGAATTGCTGGCTCGAGTCCGCAGCGCCTTGCGTTTAGATGCCGCGATTGAAGCCGCCAAGAGCCGCGAAGCTGACCTGCGGCGTTTAACCCGTGAACTCGAGAAGCTCTCGTACACCGATGGTCTGACCAAAGTGACCAATCGCCGTGGTTTTGACGCTGCCTTAGAACGGGCTTGGGTCGAAAGTGCTGAGCAGCGCAAACCCCTGAGCGTGGTCATGCTAGACGTGGATCATTTCAAAAAGTACAACGATGCCTTGGGACACCAACAAGGTGACGAATGCCTCAAAGCTGTTGCTGCCGCGCTTGAACAACAAGTCAATGCCAGTGGTGAAGCCCATATGTTGGCTCGCTACGGAGGCGAGGAATTCGCCGCAATTTTACGCACCAATGCCAGCCACGCCCAATATGTTTCCGAAAAACTCCGCTCGAGTATCCAAGAATTAAAATTAGTCCATCCCAATTCCACTGTTGGCAATTACGTCAGCATCAGCGTTGGTTTAACCACCGTTATCCCAGATGAGCGCAGTACGGCATCCGATTTACTGGCGGCGGCTGATTCGGCTTTGTATCAAGCTAAAAATACGGGGCGCAACCGTGTGGTGATGAAGAGTTAGAAGAAGGCGAAGGGCGAAAGGCAAAGGGCGAAGGTTTTACTTTTGCCCTTTGCCTTTCGCCTTATAAAGCGTTACCTTAAACCATGTTCTCTTTTTTCAAAAAACGTGAAACCACACCACAATTCTTAAAATTCGATGGGCAGAATGCGTATCGGGTGCGAATTCGTACTGCTAAACGCGGCGAAATCGTCGAGATTCGGTTCACCCGCAGTGGTGACATCTCGAGCGATGAAGGCGGTTTTTATGTGCGAAAAGGGGTGGTTGGACCGAGTAGTTTTGACCGTGCCACGCTCGAGGTTCGTTTTAGCAGTGGGTACAGTAAACCTATTATTACCGTGGATGGCGGCGAAGCTGTGCCAGTCAATGAATGGGAATGATGTGGAGTCTCGAGACACTGCACTGGGCAAAAGGGGCGAAGTTTGTCGCTGGAATAGATGAAGCTGGGCGTGGCGCATTAGCAGGTCCCGTGTGTGTGGCAGCCGTGATATTACCACCAGATCAAAAACCGCGTTTTTACCGTGATTCCAAAACACTTTCCCCTGCAAAACGTCAACAACTGGCGCTCGAGATAAAACAAGAAGCCCTTGCATGGGCAATCGAATTTGCACCAGCTAACGAAGTAGACCAGTACAATGTGCTGCAAGCCACACACCGCGCCGCCGCTCGAGCCATTGCCCAGTTAAACCCAGCCCCAGATGCCCTGATTACCGATTACCTGAAATTGATCACCAACTTACCGCTTTTAGCCCCAGCCAAAGCCGACTCGAGCAGCTACAGCGTAGCCGCCGCTAGTATCCTTGCCAAGACTGCACGAGACAAATACATGGTTGCACTTAGCCAGCAACACCCAGCATATGGTTTTGAAGCCCATAAGGGGTATGGCGCGAGTCAGCATCTTCAAGCCCTCAAGCAGTACGGGGTTTTACTCGAGCATCGCAAAACCTTTGCTCCTGTGGCATTGCTGGTGAATGGTTTAGATTTTGGGTAAGATAAGACCGTCGTTGTTGCCCCTTGGAGGACTCATGAAGTTTGACTATCGCATCCCCAAAATAAAATTCTTTGGTGTTTACCGAATGTATCTCGAGAAAGCAGAACGAAAAAACCGCAGCAAAGAAGAGGTTGATCAAGTCATCTGCTGGTTGACTGGTTATGACCAATCTGGACTGCAACAACAACTAGAGCAACAAAGTGACTTCGAGACATTTTTTGCCCAAGCGCCTGCTATCCACCCCAATAGCTCAAAAATCAAAGGCGTAATCTGTGGGGTGCGGGTCGAAGACATAGAGAATCCACTGGTGCAAAAAGTGCGATTCTTAGACAAACTGATTGATGAACTCGCAAAAGGCAAAGCCATTGAAAAGGTCATGCGTTAATCAGATAGACATTTGCTCGAGACAGCCGACCCTCAAGCGCTCGAGTTTTTGCGACGCGCCAAGAACAAAGCCCTAAGCCTTGGGAAGAAAGCCCTTCTCGAGTCACAAATTCTTGAGTGGAAAATGTAGACTTTGCTTAAATTCCTGCTCGAGATTTTGGTAATGAAAACGTAAAAACCGCGCCACCTTCAGGGTGATTCTCGGCTTGGATTTGTCCTCCGTGGGCTTCAATCAGGGTTTTGACGATTGCTAAGCCCAGTCCACTACCTCCATCTTGGCGGTTACGGGTTGTGTCGGTGCGGTACAACCTTTGGAAAACCCGTTCTAAATCGGTTTCTTTAATCCCAACGCCTTGGTCATGTATTTGCAATGTGATTTCATGGTTACTTTGTACCAAGCAACTGATTTGCGTACCCTCTCGAGTGTGTTTTACAGCATTATCGAGCAAATTATAAAGCACTTGTTGGATTCGTTCTCGGTCAACTTGAACCAGAACAGGTGCGCCAGTCACAAGAATTGAACATTTTTTCTGCTGGGCAATTTGGGCAAAGGCTTGGGCTGCACTTTGTACCAGTTCGGTAAAATCCAATTCAACAAAATTAAACTCGAGACCGCCCGAATCGCTTAACGATAGTAAGCGTAAATCGCCAACCAAACGCACTAACAAGTCCACTTCTTCACTCAGGCGTTGAATCACTTGTGGTGAAGTTGGCGTAATGCCATCTTGGATGTACTCGAGTTCGCCTTTTAGAATGGTCAGTGGGGTGCGTAATTCATGGGCAACATCGGCAACTAATTGTTTATGTTGTTGTTGTTCTTTTTGTATTTGGTCTGCCATTAAATTAAAAGCCGTGCCAAGTTCGTGCAGTTCATCACTACCTTGGTTGGCGTAACGTAAATGGCGCTCCCCACTTAAGTAGCGACGGTTAATTTCGGTTAAACCACGAATGGGTTTAACAAGGCGTGAAGCCAGCACAGCCCCAATGATGAAAGCTAAGCCCAGTGCAATAATCGTTGCGCCAACCTGCGAGGCTTGCAAACTGACAAGCAACCGTTCTGCGCCTCGTGGGGCTTCGGCTTCTGGGACAATACGAGGGAAGTTAAATCCATTCCCAGAAATTTCAGGTGGTGCGGTACGAATTCGCCCTCGAGCCGCCTGTTCACTCAACCAAGAAGTCATAAAAGCAGCAATAAATGCCACCACCACAAAAGCCAGTACGAAACGCGGAAAAAGCCTCATACTTAATTCTCGCCACCAGACCCAAGTCGGTAGCCAACGCCCCGCACAGTTTGCAGTAAATCGCCACAAGAACCCATGCGTGAACGCAAATTGCGAATATGGGTGTCTACGGTGCGCTCATCCAAGTTGTTAATGCTGATGCCGTCCAGCAACTCGAGCCGACTAAATACCCGTCCAGGGCGACTGGCAAGCACTGCCAGTAAGTGAAAATGGGTTCGGGTCAGTTGTAATTCGGTACTGCCACAAACTGCAACAAAAGATTCTAAATCTAAGCTCAGGTCTGCAATTTGAACTCGAGGGCGTTCTTTGGGGGCAGTTTTAGCGACTCTGCGTAAAACAGTTTTGACCCGCAGCAGCACTTCCCTTGGGCTAAAAGGCTTAATAATGTAATCGTCCGCCCCAAATTCTAAGCCGAGCAAACGGTCTATTTCTTCGACTTTGGCACTTAAAATAAGAACAGGCACATCAGATTCTTGGCGAATGGTTTTTAGTACCTCTAAACCATCTGGGGCGGGAATCATGATGTCAAGTAAAATCAATTGTGGACGGGCTACCCGCCAAAGCTCGAGCGCTCGCTTACCAGAATTTGCCCGTTCGGTGCGGTAGCCAGATGACTTCAAACCACGCTCGAGCAGGTCGGCAATACGCGGTTCGTCTTCGACAATTAAAATCAGTTCTGATGTGTTCAAGCGGACATCACACCTTAGTTTATCACGCGCTCAACGAACCAAATACTACCCATAAAAACAGCGCTCAGGGTTGCCAGTAATGAAGCGGTTTTTACACTGCGCCCACCGAACATTTTTTGCAGCAAAGTAAGCCCGACGATAGCTAGCCCTGCCACACCAACTTGGGCAATTTCGATACCTAAGTTAAAACCAAGCAGTGTTGCGCCTTGTTGGGTTGGGTTGATGCCCAGTGCTGCTAGAGCGCCACCCAAACCAAGCCCATGAATTAACGAGCAACCAAAAACCAAGCCAAAACGCAATTCTCGAGACGATGAACTCGAGCGGGTTAAGTCGTACAAGGCGAGTCCAATGATGGTTGCGGCAATGGCGGGTTCGACAATGTTTTCGGGGAAGGTGATTTCACTGTAGACTACAGTCATCAGACTAATCGCATGACCAACTGTAAAAATACTCAGGGCGGTTAAAATTTGTTTCCAGCCCCAACCTGTGGCAATCACCACCAGCAAAAATAAGAGATGATCCAGTCCGCCCAGCACGTGTTCAATGCCATGTTGTAAAAATGAGGCAAAAACATTTAGTGCTGGCTCGTACAGTTTTCCTTGTGGGTGTTCTGGAGTCAGCATCAGCAACTCTTCTTCTTTTAAGTTCTTGGTGATGGTCAAACCCAAAGATTGCTCGGTTTCTTTTTTGCCCCATAAACTGACTTGAAACGACAATGGTTTATTCGAGTCTGCCAGCGCAAACCGACCCATAACCACGAGTTGATCGGCAGGTTGCCCTTCTTTTGAATCTTCTGCCGAGAGCGTGAGCATCAGTCCCTCGAGTGGACGCAACCCATCGGTGTCACGCAGTTGTAAACCTGCTTGTATTTGCTGCTTAATGCTTTTGGTATGAAGACTCAGTTCTCGAGCCGAGAGCAACCCGTCTTTGTCATCATCCACCTTCTCGAGACTTGAAGTGGGAATCGAAACCAATAAGTACGCACCTGTACCCGATAAATTGAGTGTGCCTTTTTGGGCGACCATCAAATGTGCCAAAGCCATTGTGCTTAGCCCTGCTATGAAAAGCAAGGCAAGCAAAGGGCGAAAAAAAGAGGTCAGTTTCATGATTTACCGACTTGGAGGTGGTGGCATTTGGGTACTCGAGACCGCAACTTTGCCTTTGACACAACGCTGCAAGAATGGGTAGGTATCGGTGGCGTAATAATGGTACGTGCCATTGGGGAATTCTGGGGTTACGCCAGTCCGTCCATTGCACTCGTCGAGTTCACTTAAACCCGCCACGTACTCCCAATCGTTCTTGAATGTTCCCATCGCGTACAAATTGGTGGCTGGGCGGTTGGCATCGGGTGTGAGTTTGGTGCGGTAACTGCCTGTCATGACTTTAATTGCAGATGTGGCATCAGTCGCTGTGGTGTAGCCATAACGCGCATAAATTGGGAATCCATCGGCTGCCCAACCGACTAAGGTCATGGCTTGACCTTTGTTTAATTTGCTTAAATAACCTTCGGGCATCCCGTGATAATGGTATTCACCTGTTGGTTGAACATGAGCCGTGTTGCTGTCTACGCCGAAGTTAAAGGAAGTTCCACCAAGCGCTTCCATTCGCCATTGTCCGACATTGCCATTCATGGTGCAGTTGCTACCGCTATCGTTACAACTCCCGCCTGTGTCTGGGTCAAGTTTGACACTGTTGAGCATATAACCCACTGCGCCTCGAGGACCGCCTAATGTGGTACTGGTCGTGGTTTTCTCTGGTGCGAGGCTAAATGTAACCGCAACGTTTTGTGCCGATATTTTATTTGGATTATTTGCATTGGGGAATGCTCCAACCACATGATCTGGAATACCATTACCACTTAATACTCGAGAAGTCGTGGTACAAGACCATTTGACGGTACTGGTGGCATTGACCGAAGCGCTGTTATTAAAAACGCTTTGGGTATAGTCGCATAGTACCCCAGCCGTACCACCTGTTGTAGCCGTTGTCCCTATTGGCGCACATGCCATTAAAGCCAGTATTGCCAAACCGCCAAATTTATAGAACCGATTCATAAAACCTCCTGCCTTTAGGTTGAATATCCTGTAGGTATCCAGACAATACAAAGACTTGTATGCAAATACACCTGAAGAAATATGCAAATTCAAAGAAGAAATGAACCCCTTAAAGTCTTGGTAATGCTTATGCTTTTGGCATGACCAAAATGATTCTTGCCGTGACGGTTCTATTCCTAACTTGTAGTGGCACATCGGTTTCGCAGAACACGCCTCCCAATGTGCTACTCATCATTGCCGATGATTTTGGGATTGATGCCAGCCCGTGCTACGCGGTGGGTAAAAACAAACCAAAAATGCCAAACCTCGAGAAACTCTGTGGAAATGGTGTGGTCTTTGAAAATGCTTGGGTCAACCCAACTTGCACCCCAACCAGAGCTACAGTCCTGACCAGTAAGTATGGTTTTAGAACCCAAGTTGGTTCGGTTGGCGATGTGCTAAACCAAGCTCAACCCACAATTTTTGATGCGCTGGGTGAGCAAGGTATTTACTCGAGTGCGGTAATTGGAAAATGGCACGTCGCCGCCCGCAATGATACGGCGCATCCTGCCAGTTTGGGCGTGCCGTACTACGCGGGATTTCTCGAGGGGACGTTGATGGATTACAATTCTTTTCCACTGGTCAAAGATGGTGCAGTTAGCACTGTGAATCAGTATGCAACCACAGTTTTTACGGACTTAGCCCTAAATTGGGTCAAACAACAAAAGCAGCCGTGGTTTTTATGGTTGGCATACACTGCGCCACATTCGCCATTTCATTTGCCACCCAAAAACTTAATCAGTGACCAGAGTTTAAGTGGTTCTACCGCCGATATTCGCAGTAATCCACAAGCCTATTACTTAGCTGCTGCTGAAGCCCTCGATGCTGAAATGGGGCGCTTATTAGACAGTGTAGACCAAAAAAACACCGTGGTTATTTTCATGGGCGATAATGGCACACCAGCCCAAGTCTCCCAATTTACAGATTCTCGGACTCGAGCCAAAGGCAGTCTTTACCAAGGCGGCGTAAACGTCCCACTCATCATTTCAGGGGCTGGACAGCCAAATACTCGAGCAGTCGGTCTGGTCAATGGCGTGGATGTGACCGCCACGATTGCAGGTATTACAGGTGCAAAACTAAGGAATGTGGACGGACAAACCTTACAACCAGCCCTGCAAGGTCAGCCATTAACCCGTAGTTTTGCTTATAGCGAAGTGTTTAAGACGGCTGCCAATGCAGTGCAACAAGAAATAATCGAAGCCAAAGCCATTCGGGAGGCACAGTACAAACTGATTCGATTTGCTGCTCGAGAAGAGCTTTACGATTTACAAGCCGACCCGTTTGAAACCAAGAACTTAATTGCAAACCCAAATGCCATGCAAACCCAAGCCTTGGAGAAATTACGCGCCGAGCTTGATAAATTAAAACCTTAAAGCACCTCAAGAAACTTGGGTAGTACGGTATCAGCTAACCAAACACCGTTTTCTGAGCAGTAAAACGCATGACCAGCGCGGTGCATCTCGAGGGCATGGACTTTTAGAATAATTGCCTTCCCATGCCGACTGCCAACTTTATGAGCCGTTTGGGTATCAATTGACAAATGCACATGATGCCGCCGCATTTTGTTTAAGCCAGTCTCGAGAATTGCGGTTAATGACTGTGCGGTTGTACCGTGGAACAAAAATTCTGGTGGCTCGAGGGGAATTAAATCAAGTTCCACAGTCACACTATGCCCTTGACTCGCACGAATGTTTTCTTTGGTTTGGTCAAAAGTAAAACGCTGCTTATCGTTTTTTGCAACCACTTCCTCGAGCTCGGCTCGAGATAAACTAAACCCTTTGCGGTTAAAGGCTTCTAGGAGCGCATCCACGGCTACCCAACCACTTATTGATAACTGCAAACCAAGACTTTGCGGTTTATGGCGCAGGGCTTTGGACATGGTTTTACTGATTTGTACAAGACGATTATTTTCCATCTGTTTATTTTGGTGTTTCTCGAGCCAAATAACCACGGTGTTCTGGCTTAAGTGCAAAGACCCATGCCAATTTCTAAAATCTGTACTAGACTCGAGTCTCATGTCCATCGAACTTTTGGTTTTAGGTGAATCTGGCAATGACAACGCCGCTTTGGTGCGAATTGACACAGGGCAGGCGATTCACCGTTTACTCTTTGACTGCGGACAAGATGTCTTAAATTCTCTCGAGTACAACGAAATTTTGTCAATTGACCACTTGTTTTTTTCGCATTTGCACATGGATCATATTGCGGGTTTTGATGCGTTTTTTCGTGGTTTATACGCCCGTACCCATAAACCCAATTCAATTTGGGGTCCTGACCAAACCGCTCGGATTTTACAGCACCGTTTTTGTGGCACACTCTGGAATTTACATGAAGGGATGAACGCCAGATGGTTGGTGCATGACGTTCTCGAGGAATACATTCGCACCTATCGTTATGAACTGTCAGAAGCCTTTGAAAATGCTTATTTAGAACCCAAAAAACCACGTTCCAAGTATATTCTCGAGCATCCAGATTACACCGTAGAAACCATTATCCTTGACCATAAAACCCCGAGTTCGGCTTATATTATCAGGGAATCAGACGGAATCAATCTCGAGCCAGAAAAACTCAAAGCTCTTGGTTTAGAAGCTGGTGCATGGGTGCGAGACCTCAAAAACTTGGGTTTGCAAAAAGAAACGTTGAATATTAACGGTAAAATCTATCCACTTGAAGCGCTGCGCTCCGAACTTCTCACTGTCAACAAAGGCGATGCAATTGCGTACTGCACCGATTTTATTTTGAACCAAGGCGCAGCCCAAAAACTTATCCCAGCCCTGCAAGGTGTGCGGCTACTGCTCTGCGAAAGTCAGTATTTACACACCGACCTCGAGATGGCAGAGAAAAACTTTCATATGACCAACAAACAAGTGGCAGAATTAGCAGCCTTAGCCAAGGTGCAAGAATTACGGCTTTTTCATGTTTCTGATAGGTACTCGGCAACTGAAAAACAAGTTTTACTCGAGCAAGCCCGAGCAATTTTTGCCAATACACATTACCCGAACCATTGGGGATGAAAATTGGGGGATGAGTGACGCTCATCTAATACTGGGTAAACTAAGGGCGTGAGTTTACGAGTTACCCCTGTCACCAATCCCCTCGAGTGGGATGCCTTGGTTCAAACCTTTACTTATCATAGTGCGCTCCAAGGCTGGGGCTTTGGCGAAGCAAGGCGGGTCACGGCTTGGACTCCACACCGCTTAAAACTCGAGCGGGACGGGATGGTTTTTGCGGCGGCTCAAGTGCTGCGGCGCTCGCAATACGGCTTGGGATACTTGTACTGCCCGAGGGGACCCGCCCTGAATAGTCTGGGGGATTTGCAGGATGTGGCAACCGCCTTAAAGTCATGGGCAAAAATCACCGATGTCAGCCTAAAAATCGAGCCATGTGTGCCAATACCGTCTAACGGCGACCCGAGCATCATGCCCGAAAAAATCGGAGTTTGGACGCTTGCTGAAACGATTCAACCTACCCACACGGTTTTAATCAGTCTCGAGGAAAGCGAAGAAGTGCGCCTTGCTGCCATGCACCAAATGGCAAAACGCAACACCAAACAAAGCCTCAAAGAAGGTGTGACCGCCGAAACCGATGATGACTTCGAGGCATTCTGGGAACTTTTTAGTGAAACCAATACCCGTTCCAAATTACTCCAACGCTCCAAAACGTATTACCAAGCGATGTTTAAGGAGTGCGCCAAGTACGGTGGCGAAGCCAGAATCATCAATGCACGCTGGAACGGTAAGGCACTCGCCACCTGCTTTGTGATTGGGCTGGGCAACGAATTGTGTTACCTCTACGGCGGGAGTATCCGAGCCGAACGCGAAGAAGGGCAACGCGACCCCAAAGCCCCGAATGGCGCGTATTGGGGCATGATTCGGTATGGCTTATCTCGAGCCTACAAAACACTGGATTTATACGGCATCCCGAAACGCATAGACGAAAGTACAAGCGATAAAATCAGCAATGGAGTCTATGAGTTTAAGATGCGGCTTGGTGGGCAAATGGCGTATTTTCCAGCCTATGAAATTGCGCTTAATCCGCTATCATCTGCTGTGAATACTGCCCTACGCTGGCGGCGCAAAGCCATGAATCGTAAAGCTCGAGGCACAGACGATGATGTCTTATAATGCAGATTTATACAGCTTGTCCTACAACATCTACAACCCATTGATTCAAACTTTTTCCACTTCGTTCAGCTAAAAAAGTGGCTCGAGCATGAATCTCTGGTGGGAGACGCAACATAAAACGACCAGAAGCTGGTTTTTGTGGGGAATCGTTGGTTTCAAGGTAAAAGTCAATAGCTTCTTGAAAAGCAGTTTTTATTTCTTCGACACTTGTGCCATGAAAACCAATAATGTCACTGATTCCAAGTACCTTACCGACAAAGCACTCGTCTTCTTGGCTGTAGCCAATACTGGCTTGATAACCTTTGTAATTCATGATTCTTCCTCCTTTTTTTCTGGTGCAAATCCTAGAATAGTTAAGAACATTCGAGCATCACGGATTTGATATGGTTTTGCTTCTTTACTTGGATGAGGTCGGTGAAAATCGGCTCGAACGGTATTTAACTTAAATGCAACTCGAGAGCCATTACCTTCGATGATTTCGCAACCAATGGCAATAAATTCTCGATTTCCGCCAAGCCAAGTTTTTACTAACAGGGGAAGCAAAAATTCGTTCAAGGGTTTGGCGCTGCGAGGAATTCATCGTGGCTTAATAGTATCATAAATGGTGTCATTCTTTTGAAAGTAGTACCTCTGCTCTCGAGACACGCAACTTGAGGATAATCATCTTCAAAACTACGCTGGCGGCGAAAAGCCATGAATCGCAAACCTCGAGATTATTGGCATTAGCAAAACCAAAACGCATGGTCACGCTTAAAATTGGCTCGAGTTTGGGTTCTGATATGATACCAATTGGCACACTTCTGTGCTTTTGAATTTGGAATAAAAACCATGCGATAGTATGACCAGTAACCATGCGATAGTATGACCAGTTGTGATGAAGGAGTTATTCATGCCAAAAGTTGTTGTTCTTCCCGGTGATGGTGTTGGTCCAGAAGTCATCTCGTGCGCTTTGCAAGTGCTTAATAAACTCGCGCCAGACCTCGAGTATTCCGAATTTGCCTTTGGTTTAGCGGGTACAGAAAAATACGGTAAACCCTTGGGTGATGAAGTTCTCAAAGCAGCACTAAGTTCAGATGCGGTGCTGATGGGTTCGGTAGGTGGTTTGCCCGGTAGTACCGATAATGTGGCTCGAGAACTTCGTCCAGAGTCGGGTTTACTAAAGCTGCGTAAAAGTCTGGGGGTTTACGCCAATCTGCGTCCAAGCAAGGTTTATGCGGGTTTGGAGCATCTTTCGCCCTTAAAGCCCGAAGTGGCAAGTGGTGTGGATATTCTGATTTTGCGTGAACTCTTGGGGGGTGCGTATTTCGGTGAGCCGCGTGGTTTAGAAGAAGGTGGTGGTTTTAACACAATTCGTTACACCACTGCCGAAGTTGAACGGGCAGCACGTTGGGCGTTCCAAGCAGCAAGGGGGCGACAGAACCGAGTGTGCAGTGTGGATAAAGCCAATGTCTTGGAGGTTTCGGAGTTCTGGCGGCGAATTGTGGTGCATGTACAACAAACCGAATTCCCTGATGTTGAATTAACCCATGAGTACGTGGATTCTTGCGCCATGATTCTGGTTAAAAACCCAAAGCGCTACGATGTGATTCTGACCGAGAATTTATTTGGGGATATTTTGTCAGATTTAGCTAGTGTACTGCCCGGTAGCCTTGGACTACTACCAAGTGCCAGTTTAGGCGATAAAATTGGCTTGTACGAACCAATTCATGGTTCTGCACCGGACATTGCGGGGCAAGGAATTGCCAATCCAGCCGCCACAATTTTAAGTGCAGCGATGATGCTCGAGTATAGTTTTAAGCGCTCAGAACTTGCTCGGAAAATCGAAGAAGCCGTGCGTCTAGCCTTGTTTAGTCATCCAACAAGGGATTTAGGTGGTACTTCTGGCTCGAGTGAATTTACGAGTGCTGTGCTGGCTTTACTTTGAATAGTGTAGAGTCTCGAGCAGCAAAAAAAGGCGCATTCAATGCGTCTTTTTTTATTGGTTTACTGTTTTACGATTTAGAAACTCCGTTGCTCGAGGGCGAGTTTAGTGCCTCTGCTCGAGTGCGAGTTTAGTGCCTCTGCTCGAGTGCGAGTTTAGTGCCTCTGCTCGAGTGCGAGTTCGACCAGTCTTGAAACCAATTCGGCGTAACTCAATCCTCCAGCTTCCCACAGTTTTGGGTACATACTGGTTTTGGTGAAACCCGGAATCGTGTTTAATTCATTCAGGAATAACTCACCAGTTTCTGGGACATAAAAAAAATCTATTCGTGCCAAACCAGCACAATCCAGTATTTGGTATGCCTCGAGTGCCAAGGTTTGAACTCGAGCCGAAATTTCTGGTGGGACACCCGCAGGGATGTGCATTTCTGCCCGACCTGCGGTGTATTTTGTTTCGTAATCGTAGAATTCAGATTCAAAAGTCAATTCTCCAACTGGACTGGCTTTGAGGTTATCGTTGCCAAGAATGGCTACTTCAAGTTCTCGAGGTTTACCATCGGTGCTTTTTTCGACAATTACACGGCGATCAAAACCAAAGGCAAAACGCAGTGCAACACGCAATTCATCCAAGTTTTTGGCTTTGCTAATGCCAACGCTTGAGCCTAAGTTAGCGGGTTTCACAAACATCGGAAAACCCAAGTTTTCGAGGCGTTCAAGGACTTTATCGGGGGTACTCGAAAATTCATGCTTGGTGACAGCCGCATACTGCACTTGTGGAATGTTGTAATTTGCCAGTACATCCTTCATCATGATTTTATCCATGCACACCGCACTGGACATCACACTCGAGCCAACAAAAGGAATTCCCGCTAAGCGCAACAAACCTTGAATTGTGCCATCTTCGCCCATAGGACCATGTAAAAGCGGAAAAACGGCATCGAAGCCTGCCGCACTCGAGGCTTGTGCCAGTACCATCTCACCGCCACTTGGGGCGCTACCACGCTCGAGGGCTTTTGGGGTTTCAGACGGCGGCAGCCACTTGCCTTCGCGGGTAATCACCACGGGTGTCACTTCAAAACGGTCTTTGGGTAGTGCTTCAAGAACACTTTTAGCACTGGATAAACTAACTTCGTGTTCTTCGGATTGACCACCGCAAAGGACAAGTAAACGAATCTTGGACATGGGAGCAAGTCTCGAGTAAACCCATGAGTGTCTGGTTAGAACTTGACCAAAGGGTTGTTTGTTGTAAATTTTGCGAAATCACAGCACTTGCAGATGCGAAATTACAGCACTTGCAGATGCGAAATTACAGCACTTGCAGATGCGAAATTACAGCACTTGCAGATGCGAAATTACAGCACTTGCAGATGCGAAATTACAGCACCTCGAGATGAAACCGTTTACCAAGCTCAGTGAACCCAAATCCCTCGAGTACACCCTTATCCACGGTACTCTCTAAAGTCAGCACTAAATCTATGCTCGAGCAGCCCATGCCTTGGCACGCGCCTAGGGCTTGTTCTAATAGCGCACTGGCAACACTCGAGTCAGATGCACTAGGGCGTACCACCACGCGGTCTATTAACCCACTTGGGCTTTGGTCGAGTAATCCCCAGCGCACATGCAGTGAAGTAAACCCGAGCAATGCACCGTTGGGACTTTCTGCCACTAAAAAAGTCGCGCCAGGCGTTTGTAGTAAACGCAGTACATTGGTGTTCAGGGCTGCTAGAACCCCTTCCTCGAGCCGAGGGCGCTTAAGCAGTTCGGCTAGAATTGGGGCTAAGCCAGTTGCATCAGAGGGTGTGCCAACTCGGACAGTGTATTCACGCATAAGTACAGGGTATAGAGGAAAGAGAAAAGAGAATAGAGGAAAAAGCTGGTTCGAGTCACGTTGGTGTCACGTTAGGGCTTTAGAATATCATTCGAGGTAACGATATGAAAATAATTATGGTGACAGTCGTCTCGAGTCTGGCGTTTTTTGCTCTTGCTTATGCACAAGGTTTTGAGGACATTGGCAGTTTCAAAACCCCCAGTAATAATATTTATTGTATTGCTTGGCGTGATAAAGTGGCGAATACTGCCGAAATGCAGTGCGAAATGACTGAAATTACGGCTAAAATTCCAGCCAACCCAAAAGATTGCAATCTTGATTATGGGTATCGTTTTGGTATGAGTGAACGTGGCAGAGCCGAACGTGGTTGTTACGGCGATACGATTAAAAATCCGAACTACAAGACCTTGGCATATGGCAAGACTTGGAAAGCTGGTGGTTTTACTTGTGATGTGACTACGGTGCGTTTGCGTTGTGTCAATCTTGATAAGCGTGGGTTTGAGCTTTCTAAAGCTGTTCAAAAGTTCTTTTAGGAGGAATGATGAAAAAGCTCTTTACTCTATTTGTGGTTGGTTTGGCGTTTTTTGGCTTCTCGAGTGCTGTTGCCCAAACCCAATATGCGATTCTTTCCAATTTCGAGAAAAATACGTTGCAAGCTGACCATGTGGATTTGGTCAGTCCTAAAGTCGCGGTTTCTCGAGGTGAAATTCCTGCAATTCAGGCGCGGCAGTTCAAAGCGGTTTTTAGTAATCAAAATCCCTTAATTAGAAGCTATGTGGTCAGTCCTAAAGCCAGTGTTTCACTGCTGACTTTTCCAAGTTTGGCAGCTAAACCCGCAACCCTTGAGAACTTAAGGTTGATGGTCTCAAATAGCGATGACTTACCAAGTGAATTTGAAAGTACCCCAATTTTTGCCCTGAGTGTTTCGGGCGGTGTTGTTACTGCGATTAAACAAGTCAATACTCGAGTCTTTACGGGCGTTTATGAACAAGCTGTCCTGATTTCTAAAAAAACAGTTTTTAATCCGTTGAAGTTGGTGCTTGATTTTGTAAATGTTTACGGAAGTGACCGTGAAATGCGCCGAGTTGGTCAGACGATGAATGACAATCCGGGTGGACTCATGATTTCTAACACCAATGCTGCGCTTCGTAACTTTAATTTTGCTAAGGATGGTCGGGTTCGTTTGCTTAAATCTGCCAGTGAATTTATGTTTGTTACGCCCAAAGAACTCGAGGCGGGTTTGAATGGCAAGGATTTTGGTTGGTTGTTTGATTGGGAAACCTATTTCTATGCCATTATCAGTGATGTTACAGGCGAGGTTTTTGAATTGCGGCAGGGATATGTTCCGTAATGAAAATAGGTTCGTTCCGTAATGAAAATAGGTTCGTTTTGTTGGGCTTTGGATATTCTCAGCCCAAATCTCCTTTTTCCCTTGTACTTTCGTTCTGTAATTTAGTGAT
>JBEGTV010000010.1:0-16376 GCA_041179225.1 Deinococcota bacterium
TCGAGACTGCCAAACGGTGGGGAATCGTCTAATGGCAGGACAACAGTTTCTGGATCTGTTTATCGTGGTTCAAATCCACGTTCCCCAGCCAAAAGCCACTCGAGAACGTCCGCCTCGAGTTCAGCTTGCGCCAACCAAGGCGCGAACCCAATGGTCCCATCGTCTAGCGGTCTAGGACGGTGCCCTCTCAAGGCGCAGACACGAGTTCAAGTCTCGTTGGGATCACCAAAAGTACAGCACGCTTTAAGCTAATTCTCTAAGTGTGCTGTACGAATAAAAAATATTTAACTCGAGTTTCAGGCTATTCTGCACATAGCCGACAATTCCACCATGCTTCTGCTCGAGATAATCCAGTACCGCGAGCATGGTTTCTGGTTTTGCCTCAAGCAAATGGGCTGGTATTTCCTGACCATTTTGAATTGAGTCAAGTCGTAATTGCTCGAGCATGACGCTAGCATCGGCAGTCTGGGCGTAATCGGCAACTATCGCTTCGCGGCTTGCACCCGATACACCCGCCAGCAGCATGGCGACCAAACCTGTGCGATCCTTACCGGCGGTGCAGTGCAATAGCACCAAGCCACTCGAGTTAGCAACGACCAGCAGCGCTTGTCGCAGGGCTTCTTGGCAAAACTCGAGCGTGGCAATATACATTTTCTCTAAACTCGGTGGGCTGGTTTGGGGGGTCTGACCAGCCAACTTTTGCAGCGCGGCAAACAATGGGATGTGATGATAAGTCACTTGGTCATGTGTAGCAAACGGATTGGGGTGCTGCTCGAGTTCCGAGTGACCGCGCAAGTCAATAACGGCTTGTAGCCCCATGTCGCGCAGTTGCTCAAAAGCAAGTGGTGTTAGATGATGTGGGCTTTCGCCGCGTATTACACGACCAAAAACGGTTGTACCCGTGTCTGTCTCGAGTCCACCAAGGTCGCGGTAATTGTGAACACCAGCCAATTCGATGATTCTTTGCATACTGCCTAGTATTCTCGAGTTGGCTTGTCATTGCAACGTCACGGCAGTTTATCTTTGGGATAAGGCTTTGGTGACATTAATAATGCTGACGCTACCCGCAGGGTCAACGGTATAATCGGCGTTTGGTTCACCTTCGTTGGCAACCATAATAAACTGCCCATTTGGAGTGAAGGTCAGCATATCGGGTAGTGCGCCTACCGTCACGGCGGGAGCGCGTTCTGTGCCATCGGTGTTGAGCAGTGCCACTTTGCCAGCAGCAGTTTTGACAACTGCTTCGACAGCCACAGCTACAATGCCGTTATTTACGGCAACACTATTGGCAGCCCGACCATACTTGGCAAGCGAAATGGATTTAACTAAGGTAGGTTTGCTAACATCAGCAATACTCAGGACATCCAAACCGCCCGTATTGCCATTGACCACAAATAATTGTTTGCTGTTTGGGTCATAAGCACTGATTTCAGCTACGCCTTTGTCAAAAGCAAAAGGTTCGGCTTGGTAGCGCCCTGCTCGAGTCAGCTTGCCTGTGTTGGCAACGCTGTACAGCGTCACACTGCCACTGACTTCATGACTGGCAACCACAAGGGCTTGACCGTTTGGGCTTTGGGCGGCAGAAATAAAAATTAAGCCTTCTGGGGCAAGGTCGCCAGCCGTACCAGAATTTGGATTAGCAGCAGGTGTAACAAAATGCGCGTAATCTACGAACTTAAAGCGCAATAAACTGGCATCTAAGACCATAATCCCACCTGCTCGCTCGAGTCCCACAAAAACAAAGGTTTTGCCATCCACCACACCCGTGGTTACACCTTCTGGCTCGGGTCCTTTGTTATCAGAGCGGGTATCAAAGGTGCTGTTTGTGCCGTTACCGTTAAAACTGCTTGGGAATAGTTCGGCGGTTTTTCGTTCAAACATGTCGCTTGTATCTGCCACCAAATTACCTCGAGCATCCCATAAACTGACACTGCGAGCGCCAAATGCCACAAGGCGGTCAGCGTCTTTATCGCCGTCGGTGTCGGCATCCACATTACTGACAATCAAACGCCCAAGGGCAGTCTCGGTTTTTAAGGCAGCCGCGTTTGGAAAGACTGTTGGGTCTAGGGTCAGGCTGCTGACTCGAGATTCATCCAAAAAAGCTGCGCCGTAATCACGGCTATCGCCTTCATTGGCGGTCAGCAGGAATGTACCACCTGCAATGTTAATTGTCGCAATTGCATCGGGCATGTACGCGCCCAGCACAGGATAATTCTGGATATTGATTTTATTGCCATCACGGTCAGAGGCATCTATGCCATTGCCTGTTTTGCTGTGGTCTTTGAATCCAAGATTTTTCAGGCTGGTGATTTGAGCCGTTGCCAAGTCTATTGTGGCAAGCGCATTACTTTCTTGGAGGCTGACATAAGCCGTGCGGTTGTTGCTGGTGATGGCAATGTACTCTGGTTCGGCATCAAGCGAGAGTTTCTTGCTTTTACCTTGACGCAAACCCAAGGAATCCTGCATCGTGTCGAATTTTGTAAAATCAAGGGTGGTGATAAGTGGCGTATCCACGCTCTGGGTTTGCACCACAGACACCAGTAAACCAGCCACCAATAACGTCCCGATAACAATTTTTTTCATCCGTCCAAGGCTAAAGAGCCAGTATCAGGGATTTGTCAGCCGTGTGGCAGCAACCGCTCGAGAACCCGAAAACTCGAGCAACACCGCGCCAAATTCAATTTCGCCAGTGGCAGCTTGCTTGTGCGGTTTGTCAAAACCTTGGGTACGAAAACGCTGCACAAAGCCTTCTGGGGCATACCCTTGAATCCCGCCACCTGCGCCTGTCATGCCCACATCAGAAACATAGGCTGTGCCATTTGGTAAAATCCGCAAGTCATTGGTTTGTACATGGGTGTGCGTACCAATAAACGCGCTGACCAGACCATCAAAAGCAAAGGCAAGCGATAATTTTTCAAAAACACTCTCGCCGTGAAAATCGAGCAGCACTGCATCGGTTAGACCAGTCCAAGCCCCCAGTTGCTTCTCAATCGCAAAAAAAGGTGTGTCCACATCGGGAATGGCAGTGCGACTAGCAACATTCAGCACGCCAAGCCGCAAACCGTTTTTCTCGAGAACACTCGAGCCACGCCCAGCCCAATTTTTACCTCGGTTCAGAGGGCGTAAAACTCGAGGGTCTGAATGCACCATGCGCCCTTCCAAACCATCCCAAGAGTGATTGCCACCCGTGACGCAATCCACGCCTAAAGCAAATAGGCGCTCCAAGGTAGCCGTAGTCATCCCTACATTTGGTGCAAGGTTTTCGGCGTTACAGACAATAAAATCTGGCTCGAGTTGGGATTTCAGTTCAGGCAGACGCTTCTCGAGAAACACAAGTCCGGGTTCTGTGACAATATCGCCAATAAAAATAATCTTCATACTGCACCGTATTTTTCTAAGAACGCATTCATATTTCTAAATTCCATAAAACGCTGCTCGAGTTGAGTACGATTCCAATTCCATCACTGAATTGAAACATCATGCGAACTCCAATACGCGAGGCATCATGCAAACTCCGATACGCGAGGCATCATGTGAACTCCGATACGCGAGGCATCATGCGAACTCCAAAACTCGAGACTGCGGTGATGGAAGCACTGGATGCCCAGCCCAATAAATGATTTTCCCACCACGTAGCGTAGCCACAACACGGTCATTATTAGAGTGGTCAAGCAGCACCAAATCGGCTCGTTTGCCAACCTCGAGCGAACCGCGATCCTGCATTCCCACGGCTCTGGCAGGATTGAGACTGACCAAATTCATGGCTTCTGGCAATGGCAACAAACCTTTTTTAGCAATCTCGAGGGCAGCGCGGAGCATCGCGGCTGGGTAATAATCAGATGCTAAAATGTCCAGCACCCCATATTCCAATGCTTTGATCGCCGATAAGTTCCCTGAGTGACTGCCGCCACGCAGCGCATTTGGTGCGCCCATAATAATTTGCATTCCGTGGACTTTGGCGGCTTTGGCGGCTTCGAGGGTCACTGGAAATTCGGATAAACTCGCGCCGACACTCTGCACCAATTGGACTTTTTCGGGGCTATCATCATCGTGACTGGCAACCACCATGCCAGCTTGACGGGTCAGGGCGGTGATTTCTTCAATGACATCCCAAGCAGGTGGCGCATCTGATACGCGCTGCATTCGTTCACGCACATTACTTTCAACTTCTTCACGGGTTTTGCCTTGCCACTGAGAAATATAACTGACAAATTTTTCAATATCGCGGTACTGCCCTTGTCCGGGCGTGTGGTCGTTCAAGGAAACCATATCCACCATTTTGGCATGGAGCAAACTTTTTAGAATTGGGGCAGCCCGATGATTGGTGATTTCAAACCGCGCATGAATTCGCATATCGGTCAGTAAGGCTTCGCGCAGTCCAGCCACACCCTCAACAATTTCCTTAGCGCGTTCTTCGGAGCGCAGATGCTTAGCGCGGTGTTCCGAAAAACTAATGGCAGCGTATGCCGTGGTCACACCAGCCGCCGCGAGGCGTTTATCCAACTCGAGGAGTGCCAATTCAATCGGAAAAGCTGCTCCCGGACGAGGCTCGAGTTCACGCTCGAGCATATCGCCGTGCAAATCCACGAAGCCCGCCACAGCCGTTAAACCCGTGCCGTGCAAATCGGGTTTTTTGACCGCACCATCGGTGATTTGGCTAATAATTCCATTCTCGAGGAATACACTTGCACTAGGCAACACACAATCTGGCATCACCAGCCGTACATCACTAAGCCACATATGCCACTTCCTGTTCTGGCTCGAGGAAACCAGTATCCTGTGGTAAATCGCTGTGCAGCACAATTTCACGGTCAATCAGACCAGCCGCATCTTCAGGGTGATGCAGCACCGCAATCATGGCGACACCATCGTTTTTGAGTTGCGACAAACGTTCACGCAGCGCGGCTCGAGCCGTGACATCCAAAGAAGCTGTCGGTTCATCTAAGAGCAGCAAGCGTCGAGGTTGAATTAACGCTCGAGCCAAATTAACTTTTTGTTGTTCACCACCCGAAAATGTGGTTGGGTATGCCTGCCAGAGTTCTGGTTTTAAGCCAAACATCTCGAGGGCGGCGTAGGCGCGTTGCTCGGCTTGGCGTGTTTCAAAACCAGCGAATAAAAGCGGTTCAGCCACCAATTCCACTGCACTGACCCGAGGACGAGGACGCAAAAATTGCGTCACAAAACCAAGTTCTTCTTGGCGAAGCAAAGACATATCCACATCCGCTGCCCGAACCAAATCTATAGCACCATGCAGACTTGCGTACCACGCATGACCAGCCGACGCTTTGTAGGAACGGTACAAGGTGCGAAGCAAGGTGCTTTTACCGACACCATTTGCACCCGCCACCAACAGAACCTCACCGCTACGAATTGAAAAATTCAGATTTGAGAACGCATGAACTTCACGCTCGAGTTGATGCAGGTAAAAGTGTTTACTTAGGTTATTGACCTCGAGAATCATGGGTTACTCCTATAATTTCGCGTGTACCAATTGCTGGGTGTATGGGTGTTGCGGGTCTTCTAGCACTTGGTCGGTTAGTCCTTGTTCAACTACGCGCCCGTGACGCATGACCATTACGCGGTCTGAAAGAGTGCGAATCACGCCTAAGTCGTGTGAAACCACCAGCATCGCAATGCCAAGGTCGCGTTGTAATCGGCGCAACGTATCCAAGACCAAGGCTTGTACCGAAACATCTAAACCAGTGGTTGGTTCGTCCAAGAGCAGCAAGGCTGGTTTTAAGGCAATGGCTTTTGCTAGTTGCACCCGTTGCTGCATTCCACCAGATAATACTTTTGGTGGGTCGTCCATGCGCGAAATTGGAAATTCACTGACCTCGAGACTGCGTTTAGCGGCGGCGCGTAGTTTGGAAAAGTTGCGTTCCCCAGCAATCACAAGGCGCTCTGCAACATTGCCACTGCTCGAGTTTCGCATCCTTAAACCCAGATGCGGATTTTGGTAGACAATGCCAATGTGTTTAACCCGCAATTGACGGCGTTCAAAGCGGCTTAAGTCAAATAAATTCTGGTCTTGAAAGGCTGGAATCTCGAGGTGATACGTGCCACTGTCTGGGCTTTCTTCGAGGTTGAGCATTCGCAGCAGCGTGCTTTTACCACTGCCGCTTTCGCCGACGATGCCCAGCACTTCCCTTGGGTACAGTTCGACATTGACATTCTCGAGGGCAATGACTTGTCCGTAAGTTTTGTTGATGTTGGTAGCGGTCAGAAGCGGTGTGTGCTTAACCAGTCGCGGTAACTCGAGGGTCAGTGCGTTACTTACGGAGGTAGCCAGCATGGTAGAACCTCCCTTCAGAATCGTAGTAAGTCTTACCTAATTCTGTGTCTGTCAAGATTTTTTCGCCGTACCCACTATCGGAAAGCTCAAATAAACTCGCGCCGTCTTCCTGGGGCAGTTCATTCATGAATTTTTGGGTTGCACCAGTGCGAAAACAAACCATACCGCACACATCTTCGATTTGGTACGGCACATCTTCAAACTCGAGCGGACGAACTTCGGTGTAGGGCGGCACGCAATACAAGCGTTTTTCACGCCCAGCACTTAGAATTGTCAGATGAGCCGCTTGGTGCAGCATTGGCACATCCCAACGCGGAATCGGACTGGGCGACATGATGTAACGATTTCCAACCAGCACAGGATAACTCGCACCTTGGATAATTCGTTTATAACGCACCATCTGCTCATAGAGTTTTAACCACATCAGCCCGTAATCGGCATCGGCGTGAAGTTCGGCTGCGGCAGCGCTACTGGTTTCCACGCCGCGCAAAGGCTCGGGTTCTGGCACTTGCAAAATCAGAATTTGCCCCTCGAGCAGCCGTTCTTCTGGAATGCGATGGCGTGACTGAATCAGGGTTGCTTGTAGCGTATCGGTTGTGGTTTTAGCTGCTGCGACCCGAGCTATAAAACGCCGAATGTTCGCTGCATTGACGCTATCATCCGCGCCTTGGTCAATCACTTTTACGGTACTGTGCGGTGCAACCAAAGTCAGGGTGACTTGCAAACCACCCGTTCCCCAACCCCTTGCCATTGGCACTTCCCGCGAGGCATACGGCACTTGATACCCCGGAATGCAAATTCCCTTCAAAATTTTGCGCCGCAATTCGCGTTTACTGGCTTCATCCAAAAAAGCATAAGCATGGTCTTGCACGGGCTTGGTCAGTTCTGAGAGCCTCATAAAACCACCTCCTCGAGCGCCACAGAATTTTCGGATTCAACTTTTGACTTTTGCGCTTTCACGTCTCTCATGGCTTCCAAGCTGCTTTGGAAGGTCACATAATGCGGTAACTTAAAGTGAATGCAAAAACCACTGGCTTCAACGGGTTCGGTGTGATACAGCACAAATTCTGGTGTCTGCGACGGATGACTTGATCGTTCCATACTTAAATCCAGCATCGAAGCGGCAATGGTTTTGACTTCGTTCCAACCAAGTGTGGCACTAAATCCAAGTTCTAAACGTGGGTCTTGGGGATTACCAGCGAAATTCGTGACAATTTCACTCGAGCTAACCCGTACCTGACCAGCGCTAAATTGCACCCCTGTACTTGGGTGGGTCAGCAGCACATCCCCGTAGCCAAGCCGTACTTCGTTAATCGTTGGATGCACCGCGCCGTAACCGCGCATATTGGCGTAACCCAATGCCAAAATCCCGCCAGTATCACCGCGAGCCAGACTTTGCAATTTATGCGCCCTCGAGACTGGGAACAGCAAAGGTTCACGGGTGACATCGGGGATTTCGCTGGGGATGGTCTGATCAGCTTTTATTTCTGGCATTAACCCCGCTTGCCGTTGCCAAGCGGCTAAGGCTGGGAAACTCGAGGCGGAGGGTTGCGCTGCTCTTTTGGTCTGATGCGTCACCGTTTCGCCGCGTAGCACTTCCATGCGAAGCACACGATGGCTGTAATCAAGTGTGGGTCCTAAAACCTGTCCACCCGGAATGTCCTTGAATGCCGCCGAGACTCGGCGCACGGTTTTTAAGGCGTTCTGCTCGAGCGGCACGGCATACGCCAGCCGAGGCTGGGTGCTGCGGTATGCCCGCAAAAGCAACACCGATTCATACAACTCACCACCAGTCTGGGCAATTGCCAGTGCCGCCAATTCAGGGGCGTAAATCGAAGCCTCACCCATGACCCGATCCAATAAGTACGGCAGGGTTTCTTCGATGGTTTTGACCCGTTCGAGCGATAACGTCCCAAGAAGTTCTCGGTACAGATTCTCCGCCTCGAGAATCGCTTGTTCGCCGCCTCTAGCAGCCACATACGCCATTTTACTTCACCTCAATTCGCGTGGTACGCGGCAAACCAAGTACCTTATTTCCATCCACAATCAGCACATCCCAACCAATTGGGTACGCTAGAACTTCGTCACGCATCGCCCAAAACTCGAGCGGCACGTCAATTTGCGCCTCTAGCGAACCTTGGATTCCAGCCCCACTCAGACGGACATTCTGCCCAGTCTCGAGTTTCGCCGCTAAAATAAGCGTAGCCGACGTTTCTGGCTCAAGCGGCGTGCCTCGGCGAATCACTCGCAACAAATCTAAGGTTGGGAACTCTGTGCAGAACACATACTGAGCTTGCTCGAGCGATTTTATTTTCGCTCCCGTTGCCCTGATTTTCTGCTCGAGTTCTAGCTTGTTTGTCCAAGCACTATTCTCGAGGTCTAACAGCGCCTCGGCAATCGCCATAAAACCAGTCTCGGACGGTTTTAACTTCAGTTCTTGAACTCGCCCGGGATATGAAAAAGCCCACATTAACCTTTCAAACGTGGCATGGGTTTTGGCTTCAAAATCGGTTTGTAACATTAAAACGTCTCCATTTGCACTCGAGTTGCATTCACTTTGGCAAATAATGCTGTGTGGGCTTGGGTTTGTTGTTCTTGGGCAGTCTCGAGAAACGCTTCTAAGCGCTCCACACCAATCCCAGTCTGACCAGCCAAATCAAGCAGTGCCACCGCCAACGCCTGCTCGAGATCACGCCCAAGCACTGCACCGTAGCCAATCAAGTTATTCTGCTTCACTTCAGCTTCAGCAACCAGCACTTCACCAAGATGAAACAACGTACCTTGCACGGTATCGCGGTACGGTAGCATCACCAAACCCGTGCGGTTCTGCGATACTATGAGCGGCGCGAAAGCCTCGAGCAGTGGCAAGAGTTCATCCGCTAAGGCTTTTACCTCGAGTGCTGGGGTTTGAGTCAAAATGTTAAGAGATTGGCTTTGGGAAAAGGTTTGATTCATGTGTTCCTTTCGTCTCGAGAAAAATCATTTCGGTATGTCTGAATAAATAATGTTCGGGGGTTTGGTAGGGGCGAACCCCCGTGTTCGCCCTGTGAAACGATGTAATCTAAATTTTTCTGAAAAATTTTTATGGTCTCGAGAAAAACAGATTTTCAACAAATTGAACTCAGAACGGGTGGCTCGAGAGATTGCTTCATTCTTGACCCTAAAGCAGCACCTGCGGGCTTGGGTCGCTTCCTCGCAATGACGGGCTTGGTACGTGTCGCAATGACGGGCTTGGTACGTGTCGTGGTAAAAAGGCTTTCTTTGTCATTGCGAGATGAGAAACGAAGCGAAGCAATCTCTAGTACGTCAATGATCAAACTGTATAGACACTAAATAATGCTGCGGCGTAAACGTGCCGATGCGAAATCCACCAAGAAAACCGTGGCAAAAATCATGATTAAAATGGCGCAGGTGGCTTTCCAATCGAATGAACGCATGGCTTCTTGTAAAAAAAATCCGATGCCGCCAGCCCCGACTAATCCTAGGATTGTGGCTGCTCGAACGTTTATCTCGAGTCGGTAAAGCGTGTAACTAACAAAAAGCGGCATGATTTGTGGGAAATACCCGTACATGATCACCATCAGTGGGGATGCGCCTGTGGCTCGTACCGCTTCGACTTGTCCGGGGTCTACGGCTTCAATGGCTTCGGATAAGAGTTTACCGAGTGAACCTGCGCTACCAATAGCAAGGGCTAGGATTCCGGGAAATGGTCCTAAACCCACTGCTGCTACAAAAATCAGTGCCAGCACCAGTTCGTTTAAGGCTCGCAAGAAATCCATGACTCGCCGTGTCATTTGGTACAACCACACTGGGGCGACATTTTGCGCTCCAGCAAAGGACATTGGTACGGTTATAAATAAGCACAGTACCGTTCCCCAAATCCCCATGGCAATGGTTAATAACATTTCGGTGAAGTACCGCTCCCAGCCCGAGAAATCTGGTGGGAAAAATCCCCATGTTGGGCGGTTGGCTGAACCAAAAATAAATTCAAAACTGCTGCCAATGCCGTCTATCAGACCCTTTGGACTAATTTGGGTCAGTGGGTAAGTGAAAATAAGAATGCCGAGAATCACAAAAAAAGCGAGGGTACTCCAACCTCTTGCGCGACGAATCGCGGCGGGTGGTTGGAGTTTTGATTGGCTCGAGATGGAGTTCATGGTTTATCGCTTACGGAGTTGTTCTTTTACGCGGTCGGCTTCGCGTACCACGTTGTACGTTCCGTCGTTGACGGTCACGAAGCGCTTAGCGCTGAGTTGGTCGAGGATTTTAGGGTCGCGTAAATCCAGGAAGGCTTTTTGAATCAATGCACGGCAGCTTGCGGGTACAATTTCAGAGGCGGTAATTGGTGAATTTGGAATCAGTTTTGATTGCCATACAGCCCGCAAATCGCCTTCTTTGATGGTTTTGGCGGTAATTGCGTTGTTGACCACACCCGAAGCTATTGCGGCGACATCCACTTTGCTGTTGACAAGGGACAGCATACTGGCGTTGTGATTACCAGCGAATATCACTTGTCCAAAGTAATCGGTTGGATTGATTTTCAAATCCTTCAAAAAATGCACCATTGGGAATAAGTAGCCACTGGTGCTGTTTGGGTCTACAAATGCCAGCACTTTGCCTTTGAGGTCTTGGATGCTGCGGTAACTCGAGTCGCCACGCACAAACAGACTCGAGTAATAACCAAGTCCAGTTGTTTTGTTATCTGGCATGACGAGCGGATAAACTTTGGCTTGTTTGGTGGCTTGGATATAGGATTCTGGTCCGAGCCATGCGACTTCTAAGCGCTTGGTTGCCATCGCAATGATAATCGCGGCATAATCTGCGCCAATGGTGTATTGAAGTTTAGAGTTTAAGCGCTTCTCGAGATAATCAAAAAGTGGGGTGTAACGGGTTTTAGCGGTGCTTTCTTCGGTGGGCAATATCCCAAAACGCATTTCTTTGGGACAATCCGAACTTGGGGTTTGGGCTTGGCTGCTGGCAAGTGCGAGCAAACTAGCGGTAATAGCGAAACTAGCGAATACGATTTTCATAATTCCTCCAAAATTTAAGCGGCAATCAAAGCCAATGAATTAAGCGGCAATCAAAGCCATGTTCTGACTTGGGGTCTCGAGTGGGCTTGGGGTGGTGTCGCCGTAGTACAACTGCCGTGTGATGTCATCGGTTAAGTTCTCGACTGCGCCATCAAAGACCACGCTGCCTTGTTGCAGTGCCACGACTCGGTTGGCGTATTCGCGTACTGTTCCCAGATAATGCAGATTGGCGATCACGGTAATGCCGTCTTGGTGGTGAATATCGCGTAGGAGTTCCATGACTTGTTCGCTCGATTTTGGGTCTAAGGCGCTGATCGGTTCGTCGGCTAAAATAAATTGTGGTTCTTGGGCTAAAGCCCGTGCAATGCCAATGCGTTGTTGTTGACCACCAGACAGGGTATCGGCGCGTTGCCAAGCGTAATCTGCCATGCCAACCCGCTCGAGAATTTCAAAGGCACGAAGTTTTTCTTCTTTGGTGTACAAATGCAGTAAACTGCGCCATGCTTGGCGGTAGCCTAAACGCCCAAGCAAGACATTCTCGAGGGCGTTTAAGCGCTTGACGAGATTAAATTGTTGAAAAACCATCCCGATTTTTCGGCGTGCCAAACGAATTTGCTGCTGGTTAGCGGTAGTGATGTCGGTTTCTCCGACCATCACTTTGCCACTGGTTGGACGAATTAAACCGTTCAGCACTCGCATCAGGGTACTTTTGCCAGCTCCACTTGGTCCGATTAAGACCGTAAAGGCTTGGCTGTCAAAGCTCAAATTAACATCTTGCAAGGCTTTAGTTCCATTTGGGAAGCGTTGATTGACTTGCTCGAGTTTTAGCATCCGTTTCACCTCTGGGTACGAATGAAAGTAGGTTAAATTTGGCTTGTCAAGGCAGCGTCAGCTTAATCGTATAAGTAAATTCATTTTTGTTTACCAAAACCTCTGGTATGCTTGCCAAGTGAAACGCATCCAAACCGCTAAAGACATCGCTGCTCGAGTTGGCGTATCTCAAGCGGCGGTTTCATATGCCTTTAGTTCGCGTCCAGAAAAACAAGCGTTAATATCTGCCGAAACCCGTGAACGAATTTTCAAAGTTGCCAAAGAAGTTGGTTATTTCCCCAATGCCCTTGCCCAAGGCATCCGCACAGGCAAAACGGGTTTAATTGCTTTATGGGTACCCAATTTTTCCAATAGTGTGTATTTAAGAACCATGCGTGGCACACAAGAAGTGGCTACTCAGCACGGCATGGATGTATTGGTTTACGGCGGGTCTGGGTCTAGCGGCATGGAAAATGTGTTGCGCTCGATGGGTCAACGCCGTGTGGATGGCGCGATTATGATTGCTCGTCCACTCGAGGCAAATGCCAATCAAGTGCTTGGTCAACTCGAGTTACCGATTGTAACGGTTGGTGGCAGCATCACTTACCCGAATGTGGACAGTGTACTGACCCGTAACGGAGCTGCTTTTAAGCAAATGGTGCTGCATTTGGCGGCACAAGGCTATACCCGAATCGGGCATATCTCAGGAAATCTCGAGACTGCCACAGCGCAGGAACGCTACCAAGGCTACCGCCAAGGTTTAAGGGCTGCCAAACTGCCTTTTCGTCAAGCATGGACGCGCCAAGGGACGTACAAAGCGGGCAGTGCTGGAGCTTTAGCCCTCGAGTTGATTCGTCAAAAAAATCCGCCCGATGCACTGGTGGTGGCAAACGACCTGATGGCAATCGAAGCACTTTTGGCATTGCATGATGCGGGTTACAGCATCCCAAAAGACATGGCAATTACTGGCTGCGACGATATTCCAGAAGCCGAAGTGGTACGCCCACGCCTAACCAGTATTCGCCGTCCCGGACTGCGAGCCGCTCATAGTGCAATGACGCTCTTACTCGAGCGGATGGGTGGTTATCAAGGGCAAGCCCGAACTGTTTGGCTCGATGCCGAAGTGATTCCTCGAGAAAGCTCAGTTGCCTTGAGTTTATAACTCCTACAGGTTTTCTTTGCATTGGGATTTCAACTTAAATTTTTCTGTGTTTTTGCTTGACAACATAATTTGCGGCAAGATAGACTCAAACAATTGTGAAATTACTCCTGACATCGGCTGGTATAAAAAATACCAGCATCCTAAACGCACTGACTGAACTTCTTGGAAAACCAATTTCTGAATCCAATGCCCTCTGCATTCCTACTGCTATGTACGGGCATCCAATGGTTAGTCCTGATAAAACATGGCAATTTATCAGTGGACAATCTAGCGCACCAATGTGTGAACTAGGGTGGAAGTCCGTAGGGGTACTGGAACTGGCTGCACTGCCAAGCATTGACCAAGAACGCTGGATTTCATGGGTTCAACAAACCGATGTCTTGCTGGTATCTGGTGGAGATGCTTTGTACTTATGCCACTGGATGCAACAATCAGGACTAGCAAACCTTTTGCCTTCACTACCCAATATGGTCTGGGTAGGCATGAGTGCTGGAAGTATGGTGATGACTCCATGTATAGGGGATGATTTTGTTGGTTGGAAACCACCTACTGGGGGCGATAAGGCGTTAGGCTTAGTTGATTTTTCAATCTTTCCACACTTGGATCACCCAAATTTGCCCGAAAATACAATGGCAGGTGCAGAACGATGGGCGGCTGGTATCTTAGGTTCAGCCTATGCAATAGACGATCAGACTGCAATCAAAGTCAATAATGGCATGGTCGAAGTTATTTCTGAGGGTCATTGGAAACAATTTTTGCCTTCGTGAACTCGGGTCTCGAGGATTTCAAGTTACTTCTCGAGATGCCATAACTCCAAGCAAGTTTGGCTCAATCGATTTCCGAAAGCCAGTCCTACTGATAAAAGGTTTTTGAAGCAATTAAATCCTCGGTAAAATAGAGTGATCGTATTCATGCTAACAGGGGTGTTGTGCATGATTCTCTCCTGAAACAACGATACCTTAAGCTGTCCCGATTCGGGTAAACTGCATTGTCCAATTTTTTTCCCAACTTAAACCATTATTGCTCGAGAATTCTTGTTCCCAAAGAGCGTTATTTTTGCTGATTCCCGACCATGTGAAGCGAACTCGAATTGGAATTCCTTCAAAAATATCGTGTCCTTCAAAAATACCAATCCCATCTTTGAAACTGCCGACAACGGCTGGCTCGAGTCTACCTGTGGCATTGCTCATCCAGTAAATACTCCACTGCTCTGTGGTCTGGTCAAATAATCGTAAGGACATGCCAATAAAGTCTGGTCGCCAGTCGGGTGCAATAAAATCGTCCATATTACCAACCCCGCCAAGAATTGGTTTGGCTGTGCTGGTGGCAGTAAAATTTTCCCATTCGCTACAGCCTTGTAAGCGCTTTTTAAGGAATGTATTTTTGATCTGCCAAGTTCCAAATAGAAAATCGAAATCATGATTTACGTTCATATTGTTACCTCCAAACAAAGTCTAAGACCAATTCCCGACAATATTCGGCGGCAATTCATGGCAAACTATTTACATGTACAGTCCAACGTTGCGTTTACTGGCGGTTCTTGAATTACTCGAGTCAAAAGAAAAAGTCACTGGGTTAGAATTAACCCAGAAACTCGAGGTCAGTTCACGCAGTGTGCAACGTTACATCGTGCAATTACAAGATTTGGGAATTCCAGTTGAATCCACCCGAGGTGTGGGTGGCGCGTACCGCTTAAAAGCTGGTTTCAGGCTACCGCCTTTGGTCTTTAGCAACGAAGAAGCCTTGGCGCTTTCCTTGGGTTTACAAGCCCTCGAGCCGCTTGGTTTAACAACTTTTGCGCCGGCTCAGGCTTCGGCACAAAGTAAATTAAGACGGGTTTTACCAACGTCGATTGCCGAACAAATGCAAATGGTTCAAGATACAGTGCGACTCGAGCCTTTTCCTTGGTTGGTCAAAACCCCTACAAGTATGTTGTTGCAACTCTTAAAAGCCAGTCATGCGTCTCAACCGATTCAATTTGCCTATTCTTCAGCTCGAGCAGAAATTACCATTCGTGTGGTTGAACCGTATAATTTATTGCATTTCAACCGACGCTGGTACTTGGTTGGTTATTGCCGATTGCGTTCTGCCCCGCGTGTTTTTCGATTGGATCGCGTGTCTGAGATTGTGCTGCTCGAGGGCAGTTTTGAGCGCCCCCTAAATTTTGATGCTCTTCAATTCCTGCGTGATTCAATTCCTTTTGCTTCTGCGCCTTGGAATGTCGAAGTGCTGCTGGACTTACCAATAACCGAAGCGCATTGGCGGGTCATGCCGCATTACATGGCACTCGAAGAAGTTGAAGCTGGTACAATCGTGCGATTTGGCAGTAGTGACCTTGAATGGGTAGCGGCAATACTCCTCAGTTTTAAGTGTGATTTTAAGGTTATACAACCCCCTGAATTACTCGAGGCTTTTAACAACTTGGCAATCCAAGCAAAGCGTTTTAGCCAGTACGGAAATACTGGTTGAGGCTACACAGGCAAGTGAGTCTGCTCGGCTTGGCACTTAGGGTATTGATTGGCGTGACACTTGGGATTGATTGGTGGTTCTCCGATTCTTGTGTATGTAGATATTGCTTGTTGTTGTCATGAGAAAATTGTCCATCACGCATTGATTGGCACTTTGAAAAATATCTTGTCATCGTGTTTGAAAAGAATTGTTGACACTTCTTTTTTTGAAAATTTGGAATTGGAAGCCAAATTTTGACCAATTTGAATGACTCTCATAATTGGTCAATTGTAGCACTGGTTCTTAGAATCCAAGGCTCAAGATGACCTAGCAATTGTTCTCGAAGCTCAGGTGAACACTCCAGCGTCTCGAGTATTTGTCTGGTATAGAGCCGTGACGTTAAATTGATTAGACGCTCTAAAATGATCGTTATTGTAAATCTATGAAATTGGGCTTGATCAGCTTCAGCCAAATCCAGTGCAATCAATGTAACAATAGCCATAATTCCAACGTTTGTAGGTGGTGAATCTAAGTACACGTCAAAACTCTAAACACGAATCGGTTTTCGTGTTTCTCAAGTAACCGATCAAAAATAAGTCCACGCAAAAAATCCAATCCAACACGAAATAAACTC
>JBEGTV010000011.1:0-16158 GCA_041179225.1 Deinococcota bacterium
CGTTACAGTTTGCGTGGACAATACTTTCGCCAGTCCAGCTTTGCTGAATCCGATTGCGCTCGGAGCGGATGTGGTAGTCCACAGCCTCGCCAAGTACATCGGTGGTCATGGGGCAGTCATGGGTGGAGCAATCATTGGTAATACCAGCCTTGTCGAAGCGGCAAGGGGCGCACTGCTGCGTTTTGGTAGCACGATGGCAGCATTTGATGCTTGGCTAGCCCTGATGGGCGCTAAAACACTTGCTTTACGAATGGCAAAGCACAGCCAGAATGCACTTTTGGTGGCACAGTTTCTCGAGACACACCCTAAAATCAGTCGGGTGGATTACCCCGGGCTTGTTTCTCATGCTCAGCATAACCTAGCAAAAGAACTGTTTGCCAATGGGTACGGTGGGATGATGTCCTTTGAATTACACGGTGGGTACGCCGCCGCCTCGAGTTTTGTAAAAGCCATTAGTCATGCCATTCCACTTGTGCCTAGCCTTGCCGATGTCTCGAGTACCCTGTCTTATCCGGCTGGGACGAGCCATCGTGCGTTAGCCGCCGAGGCTCGAGCCAACATTGGTGTGACTGACGGCTTACTGCGTTTATCGGTGGGAATTGAAGATGTAACCGATATTATTAGCGACTTAGAAGCGGCGCTCACCACCATTTGAGAATTACACTTGACACAACGACGCTGCGCGTTTAGACTCCTTTACGCCTTCGGGCTTGTGGTGGGTGTAGCTCAGCCGGTTAGAGCGCCGCTCTGTGGCAGCGGAGGTCGCGGGTTCAAATCCCGTCACCTACCCCAAAAAGAATCCCGAGAGAGCTTCTCGGGACTTTTTATTGATTCTTTGGCGTTCTTATAGTAGGCTCTTTCGGCTTGATGCGAGGATGGCGGAATTGGTAGACGCGCTGGACTTAGGATCCAGTGCCGCAAGGTGTGCGGGTTCAAGTCCCGCTTCTCGCACCACAAAAGATGGGTTTTGCACTACAAAAGATGGGTTTTGCATCACAAAAGGCTTAAGGAGTTTTGAAATGGCAGAATTATTGCAACGCGAAGGTAATAAAGTGAAGTTCAAAGTGGTTGTTCCAGCTACAGAAGTCACCAAGGCATTCGATGGAATTATCAATCAATTGGTGCGCGAAGTGCGTGTTCCGGGTTTCCGTCCGGGCAAAGCTCCAAAAGCCATGATTGAAAAACGGGTTGGCACAGAATTTCTCGAGAATGAAGTCACCAAGCACCTGATTGAACAAAATTATGGGGCTGCGGTTAAGGAACTGAAACTCATTCCGGTTTCTGCCAATGTAGACCCCGGCAAGCTCGAGAAAGGCACGGAATTCGAGTTTACTGTAGATGCCGAGAATTACCCAGAGGTAACGTTGCCCAATTGGGAAGCCTTCACCATAGAAGCTCAAGCTCCTGTGGTTGGCGAAGAAGACATTCAAAAAGCCCTGAATGAACTGCTGCAAAGCCGTGCAACTTACGAGCAAGTCGAACGTGCAGCCGAAGCCGAAGATATGGTCAATGTTGAAATTCTCGAGGGTGAAGATGCTGGTAAAACCTACCCTGTTTACCTCGAGCGAGCCGAAGCTGGGGTGCGGAATGCTCTTTTAGGGCAAGTTGTAGGCGCACAAGCCGAAGTGATTGTTCAAGGCAGCGACAAACCAGAGGACGAACAAACGGTTCTGAAAGTCAAGATTTTAGACATTAAGAACAAAGTTGTACCAGCCTTGGACGACGAATTTGCTAAGAGCTTCCAACTTGAAAACATTGATAGTGTAGAAAGCCTGACCACACGCATCAAAGCCGACCTTGAAGCCCAAGCCATCCAAAGCGGCAAACAAGCCCGCCGTGACGAATTTGTTAAAAAACTCGGTGAAGGCAGTACGCTCGAGATTCCACAAATCATGATCGAACGCCGTGTTGCAGCAATGGAACAAGACCTCGAGAACGACTTGCAAAAACAAGACATCACCTTAAAAAGTTACCGTGAATACCTGAGCAGCGAAGGTAAACTCGAAGAATTTGAACAAGATATTCTTAACGGTGCAAATTTGCGGGTTCGCAATGACCTTGCACTCGAGAAACTCAGCGAAAGCCTCGGTACAAAACTCGATAATGATGAATGGGCAACTGCCATTCGCAACTATGCCGTTTCGGTTCGTACCAGTGTGCCAAATCTCTTAAAAGCCCTAGGCGACGAAGGTGTGGACAATTTCCGTGTGATTGCCACCCGTGACAAAGCCTTAGAAACTGCCCTTAATAAACTTGGTGCGTAAAACTTCTAAAACAAAAACTCGAGGGATTCATACCCTCGAGTTTTTTTATACGCCAATTTGCCACTAGCTACCCTAACAAACTCAAGGTAAAATCTTGGGCATATTGAAACAGCTTATCGGTGGTCAAACTTCACAAACCGCAGAAAATCAGGGCGTGGTTAGCATTCGCCTACAAAATCCGTCAGAAGCACTGGCTTTGTTTGGCGAAAACGACAAGCACTTAAAACGAATGCGAGAAAAACTCGAGGCAAGAATTCTGGCTCGAGGCGACAGTATTCGCCTTGAAGGGGATAAAAAATCGGTAGAAACCGCCGAGAATTTACTGCGTGACTTACTTTCGTTATATAGGCAAGGCGGTGATTTAGGCATGGACGACATCGAACGCGGCTTAGAACTCGCCAGTGGCGGCGAACGCATCCACACCGAAGAAGGGGCGGGGATTAACCTTGGCGGTCTCGAGTTACCCAAGCGTTTACGTGCTAAAACCAAAGGGCAACAGCGTTATATCGAAGCGATTAACGCCTCGGACATTACCTTTGGCATTGGTCCAGCCGGTACTGGGAAGTCTTTTTTAGCGGTGGCAATGGCAGTGGCGGCTTTCAAAGCCAAGAAAGTCAAACGGATTATTCTGACCCGTCCAGCCGTCGAAGCTGGTGAAAAACTCGGGTTCTTGCCGGGCGATTTACAAGCCAAAGTAGACCCGTATTTGCGTCCGCTCTACGATGCCCTCTTTGACATGATAGATGCTGAGCGGTTCGAGAGTTACTTGTCAAGTGGAAGTATTGAGGTAGCGCCGCTTGGGTTCATGAGGGGTAGAACGCTTAATGATGCCTTTATCATCCTTGACGAAGCCCAGAATACCACACCAGAACAAATGAAAATGTTCTTAACCCGCATGGGTTTCTCGAGTAAAGTCGTGATTACAGGTGATATTACCCAAGTGGATTTGCCGCGTCATCAAAAAAGTGGTTTAACCGAAGCGCAACGCATCCTTAAAGATATTGATGGGATTCACTTTGCGTATTTTAATGAGTCCGATGTGGTGCGTCATCCGCTTGTGGGTCGGATTATTAGAGCCTATGACTCTGGTGATGCAGCCACCGAAGCCAAAAATGCGGGGCTTGAAGGGCGTTAGTGGGTCGTTCGCCTATAGACTATGAGTCTCGAGCTTTTTGTGATGTTATTCTCGAGAACATCGTCCACACTTTTGCCTTTCGCCTTTTGCCCTCTTTTGCGGTAGAATCTTTGCACAAGGCATTAAAAAAAGAAACACCGCGAGGTTCGTAATGCCATTTCATGAGGTGATTTATGACGCAAACAGCCAGTCGTCAAGAGCAGCATCAAGCACAACATAAAAAGTATGTTCTCTCGAGTTGGGTCGCCCAAGGTACAATGAATGCTCCTGTAGTTACCCGTGGCGAAGGACGTTTTTTCTTCGATGAAGACGGTAATAAGTACCTTGATTTAAGTTCGGGTTTGGTCAGCACCAACCTTGGACATGGGCATCCTCGGGTGGTTAAAGCCATTCAAGACCAAGCTGCAACCCTTTGTTACAGTCCAACGGCTTACTTTCAAGATAAACGAGCTGAGCTTGGCGAAGCGATTATTAAACTCACACCGTGGGCAGAGGGTGGCAGGGCATTTTTTACCACGGGTGGTGCAGAAGCCAACGATGACGCAGTGCGAATGGCAAGAGCAATCACGGGGCGGTTTAAGGTCTTAGCCACCTACCGCAGTTACCACGGTAGCACAGGCACAGCCATGCAACTCACTGGCGAGGATCGGCGCTTTGGTAACGAACCTGCTTTATCGCCTGGAATTGTGCATTTCTTTGCGCCTTATCCATACCGCAGTCCGTTTTACACTCAAGACCCACATGAAGAAACGGCTCGAGCCTTAGAACACCTTGAACGCACTTTAATGCACGAAAATCCGCGCAATGTTGCGGCGATTCTACTCGAGCCAATTGTTGGTTCTAATGGCGTGATTATGTATCCTCAAGGCTACTTGGAGGGTTTACGACGCATTTGTACACAGCACGGTATTCTGCTGATTTTTGATGAAGTCATGACTGGTTTTTGGCGCACAGGCAAGTCTTTTGCAGCCCATACCCTTGGGGTTACTCCCGACATGATGGTTTTTGCCAAAGGTGTTACTAGCGCCTACATTCCACTTGGTGGGGTGTTGCTGCGCGAAGGACTGGCTCAGTATTTTGATATTAAAGCCCTGCCTGTCGGACATACTTATGCGGGGCATCCGCTTTGCTGCGCGGCTGGACTGGGTGCAATTGCAGCTTATCAAGAAGATGGCATTGAAGAGCATGTTGCCCAATTAGAAACTTGGCTTCGGACTGGCTTAAAAGAACTCGAGAATCGTTATCATACGCTTGGTGAAGCTCGTGGTATTGGTGCGTTCTGGGCATTGGAATTTGTGAAAGATAAAGACACCAGAGAACCACTGGTGGCATGGCACGGTGACGGACCTGGAATTATGAAGAATTTCTTTTTGGAACTTCGTAAACGCGGTGTATTTAGTTTCGGCAAATTCAACATTGCCATGGTCACACCGCCACTAAACACCACAAGGGAAGAATTGGACTTGGGTCTCGAGGCATTGGACGCAGCCTGTAAAGCTATTGACGCAGCCGTATAAAAATGAAGAAAAGGACGAGGCGCGTGCTTCGTCCTTTTCTTATGGCACAAGGTTTTTTTGGAGAACGTTTTTCTGCTAATGGAAGAAATTTTTTCTGCTGACTCGAGATAATCGGATAACAAGCTGCTCAGCATTCACTACGCCTTTAGTACCAGCTTTCACATTTTTCACGGCTACCTCACGCGTCTGGTTTGTCTCATGATACTTTGGCTCGAGATAAAAACCTTCGAGACTCGAGGGAAATCAAAAGGATGGAATGTATGTTGAAAAAATTATTGCCAATCGTTGCTGCTGTCGCTTTAACCGCCGTTTTCACTGTACCAATGGCACAAACCAGAGCTACTCGAATTGGTTTTGTCAATGCCCAAGTTGTGCTAGCTGGTCATCCAAATGGTTCTAAAGTGCTTGATGCTCAGAAAAAAGCCCAAGCCGAATTAAAAGAATTATCCGATAAAGTGCAAGCCCTGCAAGCCAAAATTGCCAATAACACCGCTACCCCAACCGAACGCCAACAGTACGAAACCCTTGTCAAAACTGGTCAAGCCCGTCAAGCTGCCTTAAAAACCCAAATTGATAAGTTGCTCGAGCCAATTACCAAGCAAGTAGATGCTGCTGTTGGTAAAGTCGCCAAAGCCCAAGGTTTTGTTTTGGTGATGGACAGAGCCATTGCTAGTCAGTCTGGTTTGGTTATTTACGCCGACCCAGAAGGTACAGACCTTTCTGATGATGTGATTAAAGAAATTAAGAAGTAAGGCAAAAGCAAAAGGCAAAGGGTGAACGTTCACCCTTTGCCTTTTTGTATGGTTTGCTGATGCTAAAATTGTACTCAGAGGTACATCATGATTCAAAAATTGCAAACTTGGTTGGCTCAAGCCGAACCTGATTTGGGTCAACTCGAGGATGATTACCGACTGCATTTTTTGCAATCCGATGCCATGCAAATTCGTCAGATCATCCCGTTTTATGTGTTGGGTTTATGGCTTTTTGCAGTAGTTGATTTTCAGCTTTATGGTTGGTCAGTTATTTTTTTCGTATTGTTGTTTATTCGCCTTGTTTTTACTTTTGCTGCTTGGTGGTTGCACCGAATTTTACTAATCATTCAAGTTCCTAAAAATTTAGATCAGTGGTTACTGATTTTGGGTTTATCGGTTTTGATTTTTGCGGTGATTGTTAATTACACCCGTTCGGTGGGTTCGTTTTATAATGCTTCCATCTCAGTGCTGTTGGTGATTGGCACCTACTTGATGATTCCGAATCGTTTGCCATACCGTTTTATTCTGGCGTTCACATTTAGTGTCAGTGAGGGTCTGATTTATTTGCTTTTTCGTGGTGGAATAAGTACCGCCCAAGTGCGTACCAACATGGTGGCATTGCTTTTAGCTAATTTAATTGGTTTTGTCTTATCGGTGCGCCTGTACACTTTTCGGCGACAGCAATTCAAAGCCCAGCATGAAGAAGCCTTGGCTCGAGTCGAAATTGAACGAGTTGCCAATACCGACACTTTAACAGGGGTGGCAAACAGAAGGCGTTTTCTTGAATTAGCCAACCAAGAATTATTGCGTTTTAAGCGCAAGCAACAAGGTTTTTCTTTATTGTATTTAGATATTGATCATTTTAAGCGAATTAACGACACTTACGGGCATGGCACTGGTGATGTGGTCTTACAACAATTTGTAATAATGGTCAGTTCCCATATTCGTAGCTTAGATATTTTTGGACGTTTAGGCGGCGAAGAATTTGCTTTGCTTTTACCTGAAACCTCGCTCGAGGTAGCTAAGGACGTGGCAGAACGAATTCGGTTAGCTTGTCAGAACATGGAATTAACTGTGGAGTCTCAAAAACTTCAAATCACTGTCAGCACTGGTTTAACTATTTTACAAAGCTCTGATTCGAGTATGGATGAAATTTTGCACCGAGCCGACCTTGGTTTGTACCAAGCGAAGCTAAAAGGGCGCAACCGCACTGAAATGGCATAAGGATTTAATTGCACAATCCGAACTCTTGATTTGACACACAATACACACACCAAAAATCGCGTAAAATACCATCATGAAGCAACTGTTCATTCCTATTGCCTTAAGTCTGTTACTTGCAGCTTGCGCTCCAGAAGACAATACCATCGAAGGACTCGAGACGTTTACAGTCACCCAAGGACATAAAGAAGGGCGAGTCGCGTATCCAACGTACCCACCAACGGGTGGCGAACACAACCCTGCTTGGCAGAACTGTGGGATTTACGAAACTCAAGTTGGCACTGAAAATGCGGTGCATAGTTTAGAACATGGCGCAGTTTGGATTACTTATCAACCGAATTTAGCGGCGGAGGAAATCAAAAAACTTCGAGAAGTGGTCAAAGGTCGAAGTTACGCCCTTGTTAGCCCTTCTCCTTTTGGTGCGCTTAGCAAACCGATTTATGCAGTTGCATGGGGCGTAAGAGTTGGTGTGGACAGTGCGGATGACAAGCGCTTAAAAACATTTATTCGAGTCTACATGCAGAGCAAACTAGCACCTGAACCTGGTGCGTCATGCAGTGGAGCAATAGGTAATCCAATCCAGTAAATCTATGCTTAAACCCTCGAGCTTGCTGAATTTTCCTGTTTTGGGGGCATTTGGTGTGGTGCTTGGGGTGCTGCTCGAGCGTTTGGAATTGCCATTCTGGGCTGCATTTGTTTTGGCTGTGCTGGCACTTCCAATTCTTTTGTCTAAGTTGCCGCAAGCCGTGCGCTACGCTTTAGTTGCGGCTTTGTTGCTTTGCCCGCTTGCATGGTGGCGCAGTCATGTGACTCGGGTTCTGCCCGATAACCTCGAGCCATTTGTTGGACAAACTATTACGCTTTCCGGTGATTACGATGGGCGTTTTTTTGGTTCTGGCGCTTCTCGAGTTTTTCTGCGGGTTAAACCAGCCCTCGAGATGGGCGTGTACACGATTACGGGCAAACTCGAGTTGCCTAAGTGGTTTAGAAATCCGGGGGTGTTTGACCTTGGGGCGTGGATGTTATCTCGAGGGGCGCGGTATGTTTTCAGAGCCAAGGAAGTCGTTGCCCTCGAATCGGGTGTCCTTGGGGCAACTCGAGCTTGGGTTCGTTCGGGTGTGAGATTGGGGTTGCAACCAAGAGAAGCGGCGTTGATGACTGGGGTTGCTCTTGGCGACCCTGATGAACTCAATGGCATTCCTGTTTCTGAAGATGGCTCAGCTTGGCGGGATGTATTTGCCAAGAGCGGTTTAGCGCACATTATGGCGTTGTCTGGTCAGCAAGTCACGATTATTGTCTTGGGTTTGTCGTTTGCCCTGCGTGGTTTGATGTTGTTGCGTTTTCCTGTGCTGATTACGATTTTGCTGATCTATTTGGCGGTGGTGGGAACATCTCCGAGTGTGACTCGAGCCGTGCTGATGGGTGTAGCGGTTTTATTGGCGGGTTGGTTGGGGCGTGGTCGGCTTGAAGTTTTACCGAGCATCGGATTTTCTGCGATTTTAACCTTGTTATTTCAACCGGCTTGGCTGGCAGATTTAGGGTGGTTGCTTTCGTATTTGGCAGTGCTGGGGATGGTCTTTTTTGTGCCTCCAATGCTTGCGCTTTTGCGCCTTAAAAACCCAGATGAAAACGATATAAACCCAAAGCTGGCGCATATTTGGGGCTTAAAATTTCTGACTTTTTCTCGAATTCGTTTTTGGGTTGTCGGCGTTATTGCTGCTACCCTCGCGGCTCAAGCCTTAACACTGCCACTGACTGCCTCGAGTTTTGGACTGATCCCTGTGATTTCGCCAATCAGTAATTTATTTGCCGAGTTGCTGATGTTGCCACTGGTGATCCTAAGTTTTATGGCAGGGGTGCTTGGTGCAGCAGGTGGAATTGTTAATGTGGTGGTTCAGCCTTTGGCTTGGCTGATGCTTGAAGGCGCAAAGTTTTTTGCTACTGCACCTGTTCTCGAGTGGGGTCGTGTTTCAACGCTTGGTTACGTGGCGTTTTATAGCAGTATTGCTGCCATTTATGCGGCGCTGCTAGGTTGGCTGCGTCCTTATCAAATGCTGGCGGTGATGCTTGCATCGGTGTTGGTTACGGCACTACCTAATCGAACTCGAGCCGAAATTGTGTATTTGGACGTAGGACAAGGGGATGCCACACTCATTCGTCTTCCTGCTGGCGATATTCTAGTGGATGGTGGCGGCACACCCCAATCTGATTTTGACATCGGCGCAAGAGTGGTTGTGCCAGCCTTGCGTAGCCTAGGTGTGAAAAGCCTGACCATCATTGCTACACACGGTGATGCTGACCATATCGAAGGGCTAAACGCGGTACTGCGTCATTTTCCCGTTTCAAGCCTAATGATTGGGCATGACAAACCAAGCGGTGAAGATGCTGTCTGGACGAAATGATTGCCTCTGCTAAAAGCCGCAATGTTCCCATTCGAGTTGTGGGGCGTGGAATGCAATGGAAGCTCGGCGCGGCGACCATAAATTTTTTGCATCCAACCCCACCTTTTAATTTAGAAGATGACAATATCAATTCAGTGGCGTTTAGTCTCGAGTACAAAGCTAAACGTCTGCTTTTTCTTGGCGATGCGCCTAGCGAAGTCGAGGACACGATGAATCCGGGTGTGCTGGATGTCTTAAAACTTGCCCATCATGGTAGTCGTTTTAGCACTGGTGAGAGGCTCTTACGGCGTACTACCCCCAAAGCTGTGGTGATCTCGAGTGGCGCAGACAACACTTACGGACATCCAAGTAAAGATGTTCTGGAGCGCCTAAAACCGTACCGCCCACTAGCGTTTCGGACTGACCGCGATGGAGCGATTACTTATTTACTTGAGACGGGAATTTGGCGCACCCTGATGAAAAACCCCGAAGCGGGTTTACTGGGACAACCGACCGAGCGCTAAGAATTGCGGTATTCTCGAGACATGAAATGGTGTGTTTACCTTACTTTGGCGTTTTTTCTGGCTTCTTGTTCACCTGCTGCGGTAGTTTCAAAAAGCAGTTCTGGAAACGATTTCCCCTTACAATCAGATGAACTTTGGAGCGTGGTTTTTAATGCTCCTAAAGAAATTACTTTTGATTTTTCTTTAACGGGAATACTGCGAACTGATAAAAATAATTGGGTTTATGGCAGATTCAAAACCACACCACCAGCCCTAGCAGGTTCAGGGGTTGTACCAAGTGACCGTAAGAACTTAGTGATGGTTTTTCAAGTTTCCAGCACCGAACAACTGTCTTGTATTGTCCCTTTAAGCGAATTGCCTCGAGCCAGCAAAGGTATTGGCGCGGCATACTTAAACGACCGCAAAACCGCTAGTTTTCCGTGCGGCATCAACAAGAAATAAGTTCACTCGAGGCATCAAATGAATTACTGACTTGAGCTACCCTCTGGGATTTTAATGGTTTCTTGAACCCGAAAACCATATTCTAAGCTGGTTTTTGCCCAAAACTGCGCCGACTCGAGGTTATGGTCTCGGAAATTCCCACACTCGAGTTCTGAGACACCTGGAATATGAATAATTTGGGCTACGCCAGCCAGAGTTTTCTCGAGCGCCGTTTTTATAGTCTCTGGGCTAATTTCGCCCTCAAAAACAAGATAAAATCCTGTGCGGCAACCCATTGGCGAAAGGTCTATTACGCCGCTTAGATGGTCACGTAAACCACCAGCTAGTAAATGCTCCAAGGTGTGCATTGCCCCAGTCTCGAGTGCGTTTTGATTGGGTTGGGCAAGTCGTAAATCAAATTTGGTAATCGTATCGCCGTGCTTGGTCACATGCCGACCTGCCAAACGCACATATGGTGCTTGGACTTTGGTGTGGTCAAGATTAAAAGATTCTACATTCGCCATTATTTTCTCCTTTTAATGTGGGTTATTCGCCACACGTCAGCGTGGGTTATTCGCCACACGTCAGCGTGGGCTTTTCAGCCACATATCGGTTTTGGGTTTCCGACGCGGATTCAAAAACCATTCAAGCATGGCGGGGAAACGCTTACGCCATTCATTTTCCGAATGCACACCTGTTTCGTCCTCCAAGAAAACCAAATCATAACAACCTTGAGAAACCAACATTCCTGCAATTTTACGACTGTCCTCGAGATACGATTTAGAGTCCTTGGACTGCCCGCCTTCAAAATGCCCACAATCCATGTAAATCCGTGTATTTGGTGCAATATGCGTTTGCACATGCTTGAGTAAGCCATTTTTACCGACCCAAAAGGCACTCGAGAAGCAACCCGCAAAACCAAAAATATCGGATGCCTCCAAAAGCGCATATAAACTCATGATACCACCCATGCTGCTGCCTGCCACACCTGTAAACCGAGCCTCGGTTAAGGTGCGAAAACTTAAATCCACAAGTGGCTTGACTACATTCACCAAATAATCAAGGTACTCATTTGCCCGTCCACCCGCCCCGCCGTTAATTCCGGGTAACTTAATTTTGGCTTCAAACCACGGACCGTACTCATCAATCCGAGCCACACCAGCGTTCGGCACTGCCACAATAATACACTCGAGACCACGCTTGGCGAGGCGTTCGGCGGCTTCATCGGCTGCCCATTCACCTGAATAACTGGTTTTACCATCAAAACAATTCTGACCATCGTGCATGTACAACACAGGATAATGCGCGGTTTTAATTTTAGAATAACTAGGCGGCAAATACACAATAATATCCCTAGATGCAACTGTCCCACCGCCAACATTGCGTTTCACCCGAACATTCCCAACCACCGAATGCCCAGTTACAGCCGGATACGCTCGTTCATAGGCAATCCAACTCATAGAGAACCTAAGCAAAAAGGTTTGGGGGAGAAACGACAGCGCTTTAACCAATTATCGTTCTGCCTAGCAATCTGTGGTTTTGATTCTCGAACCATGAGCGGCATCATAACTTGTTAGACTAACTCATGTGGCAATTAACAGTTTTGCAGCGTTTACGGGTGCTTGAACGGCGGATGCTTGAACTCTCGGCGTGGCGTGTGGCGCTTGAATTTCCAATCCTCGAGTGGGTCTTGACGCAACCAAATACGGAAGCTCGAGCCGTGCGTTTGGGGGATTCATGGGGGTTCTCGGATGGTACGCATGGCTACAACACCCATCTACAAGGGGCGGTGCGCTTTGAAGCCAATGTGGTTGTACCAGATTCACTGGCGGGTTTTCCCATAGAACTCGAGCTTGATTTTGGTGGTGAGGGTTTTGTTGAAATTACGAACGCCAATGGAATTGTTTTTCGTGGTGGCTTGAATCCTTTTCATAAGGCATTTGCGATATGTGAACAAGCGACAGGCGGTGAGCAATTTAGTGTTACGGTAGATGCTGTCCCCAAAGGTTTATTTGGCTCGAGGAATGATGCGCCGCAAGTCACACGAGCGCATTTGGTTGCGCCGCATCTCGAGATTCGAGCATTTTTAGGCGATTTAGAAGCACTGCATCAGGTTTGTTTGGCACTTGAATCACACGAAGTCGTACCGCTTTTATTAGCCGCCGCCGAGGATGTGCTAACAACTTTACCGTGGACAAGTAACGCAGACGAATACCTCTCGAGATTACTACATGGCACACTTGGCAATTCGTTTGAACGCAGTATTTTATGGAGCTTGCCTAAAATCCCAGAATTAAAACCACTGGACACAGTGTATTTGGGCGGCGTAAATTTGGCTCGAGAACAACTGCAAGTGCATTTGGATAAAATAAAAGTCTTGTATCCGCCACAAGGCAGTCTGGCATTGACAGGTCATGCTCATATTGATTTGGCATGGCTTTGGACGATTTCTGAAACGCGCCGCAAAATTAGGCGTACCTTTGCGACGGTACTGGATTTAATGAATCGCTACCCAGATTTTAAGTTTAATCAGTCCAGCGCCCAAAGCTACGCGTGGCTCGAGCAAGACGACCCACAAATGTTTGAGCAAGTCAGGGCGCGGGTTCTCGAGGGACGTTGGGAAACCATCGGCGGGATGTGGGTCGAACCTGATGGTCAGATGCTAAATGGTGAATCTTGGGTGCGACAAATGGTCTTTGGTCAGCAGTATTTTCTCGAGAAATTTGGGCGCATGAACACCGTAGCGTGGTTGCCAGATACCTTTGGTTTTAATCCGCAATTACCGCAAATACTGCGTTTGGGCGGAATGAATTCGTTCTTTACCACTAAATTGCGTTGGAATGAAACAACAGAATTCCCGCATGATTTATTTATTTGGCAGGGCTTAGATGGCTCTAAAGTCTTGGCACATTGTTTTTGGAATAAGTTTGATAGTTACAACGCTCTTTTAGACCCCAAAAGTATTCTAGGGACATGGCAAAATTTCAAAGCTAAAAGCAGTTCAGCTTGGTTAAAACACAATACCGCACCACAGAGTTTACTGTCCTTTGGGTACGGTGATGGTGGCGGCGGACCAAGCCGCGAACACTTGGAGAGTTACGCCCGCCTGCAAAACTACCCTGCCATGCCAAAACTCGAGATGACCCGAGTGGATGATTTTTACCAATCATTGCCCACCGATTTACCCGTCTGGAAAGGTGAACTGTACCTCGAGTTACACCGTGGCACACTGACTACCCAAGCTAAAATTAAAAAACTTCACCGAATGTTAGAACATCGTTTACTCGAGACCGAAATGCTCTGGTCACTGGCTTGGCTCGAAGGTGAAACTTATCCACAAGGAGAACTTGAAAACTTGTGGAAAACTTTGTTACTGCATCAATTTCATGACATTCTGCCCGGCTCGAGTATTCGTGAAGTCTACGAGGATGCTCATGTTGCTTTAGGGACTGCCTTACAAAACACGATTACCCTGCGTGATTCTGCCCCACGAAAAGGGGCTTTGCGTGAACTACTCGAACATGTGCTGCAAGACGCTACCGAAGCCAATCAAATTGATTCTGAAATTACGGCACTCAAAAACGGTGGTTACATCCTGCAAAACCTAAGTACCACCGCTAGGATTAACGCTTCGGGGTGGCTTGAATCCATCCATGAAACCTACCGCGACATTGAATACATCGCTGCGCCTTGTACCCTGACTTACCAACACGATGTGCCGAGAGAATGGGAGGCTTGGGACATCAACCCGCCAAATAGCCAAACCATTGAAAGCCAAGTTGAATTCGTACCTTTTGAGACTGGTTTACGGGTAATTCATCATTGGCGAGACTCGAGATTTGAGCAAGAATTTAAGTTATTACACACTGGGATCGAAGTTAAAAATAAGGTGTTTTGGCAAGAAAAACGAATTTTGTTACGAGCCGAATTTCCAATTGCTGTGTATGGTCAAACCGCTTTTTTTGAAAATGCTTTTGGGGTACTTGAACGCCCAACCCATGCCAATACTGCTTTTGAAGTGGCAGCCTTTGAAGTACCAGCCCAACGATTTGTATTGCTACAAGAAGGCTTGAAGAATATGGTACTGCTCAATGACGCTAAATACGGTTTTGCTGTGCGTGACAACCTGATCACCATGTCCTTATTGCGCGGCACAATGTACCCCGACCCAAATGCCGACCTTGGAGAACACGAATTTACTTATGTGCTAGATTACCTTGGCGACCCAGAATTAACCCCGTACTTACCGCTCGAGACGGCTGCTCAGCGCGGGTTATCCATGAATAGTCCAATTTTAAGTGCCTTAGAAGTGCTTGCCCGTACCGATGGTTTAATGTGCAGTGCTATGTACAAGAGTTGCACCGACCAAGCCCTGATTCTGAGATTCTACGAATTAAATGGACAGTCCATGACCCAACAATTCAAAGTACAAGATTTTAAGCCACAACGGGTCTCGGTGATCAATTTCTTAGAACAAGAACAACAAGAACTCGAGATTACCAAAGGTGCAGTTACCCTCGAGATGAGGGGCTTTGAAATCGTCACCTTAAAATTGTGGATTTGAATTCTTGGGTTTGCGCCCTCGAGTACCAAAGTCAATCGCTTCAACATTTTTAACCCCGCCGTTCTCTAAGCTAAACCGTACCATTGTGCGTTTTTGATGTACCCCGTGGTGTCCAACTGCACCGGGATTTATGTACAACACCCCAAAAGTATCTCTGGCAATCTCGAGGATATGCGAATGACCACAAATCAGTAGGTGCGGACGCTGATCAGGTTGCCGCAAAACTTCGAGAATTTCTGGGTTGTATCGTTTGGGATGCCCAACAATGTGGCGTATCCAAACCTGTACTCCTTCTTTAGTAAATCGCTGGTCTTCGGGGTACTCGAGTTGCAGGGCGTGGTTATCCACATTGCCACTGACCGCGATAATGGGTTTTTGTAAAGTCTCGAGTTGAGTTATAACGGCTTGAGTACCAATATCGCCCGCGTGCCAGATTTCAGTCGCTTCTCGGCAATGTTCTAGAATTTCGTCATCCATAAATCCGTGGGTGTCTGATAGTAAGGCAATTCGCATTTCTCGAGTTTACGGGTAGAATACCTTTATGGCAATCAATTATCCGCTAACCGCTACTTTTAAGCTTCTTGCCCTTTCGCCCGAAGTCACCGTGCGTGACTCGAGTGGGGCGTTGATGCTGCAAGTCAAACAAAAAGGTTTTACACTGCGCGAAGAAACCACGGTCTTTGCTGACGAAGCCAAAAAAGTACCGCTTTATAAAATGATGGCTGACCGCGTGATTGGTTTTCGAGCAGTTCATAAAATTACCCGACTTGCCGATAATGCTCTAGTAGGCGCAGTTAAAGCGGCTGGTTTACGGAGTCTTTGGCGCACCCATTACGACATTGCTGATTCAAATGACCAAGTTATTCTAACCGTGCGTGAAGAAAACCCGTGGATTAAAGTGCTGGATGCCTTAGTAGACGAAATTCCATTGGTCGGTTTTATCATCTCGATGTTTATTAACCCGCGCTACTTAATGACCGACTCGAGCGGCACGGTTTTGTACCGCATTACCAAGAAACGCAGTATTTTAGAGAGCCACTTTACTTTAGAACAAATGACGAGCCAAGCAGCAATGGGCAACGACGAACGCCTGATTGCCTTAGCGCTTATCCAAGTGATTTTCCTCGAGAAACACCGAGGTTAAATCCGACTTTTCAGGAGCTTGTCCACATCCGATTCAAATGGCAGACTCGGCTGAGCGCCAATTCGGGTACAAGCCAAAGCTCCAGCCGCCACACCACGTCGCACAGCTTCTTCGAGTGAGGCATCTTCGACCAATGCAGCCGCGAATGCGCCAATAAAAGCATCTCCGGCGTCGGTGCTGTCCACAACTTTGACAGGAAAACTCGGCACATGCCCTTCTCCAGCACTATTGGCATA
>JBEGTV010000012.1:0-15429 GCA_041179225.1 Deinococcota bacterium
ATGCGGCATTTAGCTCTGGCAATCCCAGAACTTGAACGAGCATGGAAATTTGCTAGTTCCGACCCAATTGGTCAGCGTTTATTAGCTCGATATTCACAGAGTCTTGCTTTGGCTCTACTTGAAGTTGGACGTGACCGTAGTGCTTTGCAATATCTTAACCTTGCCATTAATGCAAAAACTCAAAGCCCTTCGTCTGGTTTGTTATTGATGCGAAGTTTGGCATCAGCGTACAGTGGTGAATTTGATAAATCCCAAGTTGACCTTGAAGCCTTCAATGCCCTTGTATCAAGTGCTGAACACCCTCGAGCCAATTTAATTCGCGGCTTTATAGCTCAATGCCAAGGACTGATTGAACAAGCCGCGAGTATTTACCTTGAAGTTGCTTCTAGTGCCAAAGCCCGAGGAATATGGGAACCAGAGTTCTATGCCGAAATTGCCTTGTGTGCTTTGCTGACCGAACAAGGTGATTATTTTGTCGCCCAAGCCCATTTAGCAAGGGCGCGTGGGGTTATTCCCATACCGCGTGAAGACTTTGCAGTTCATGAAGCCATCATTGGGCTTCGTCATGCAGCGTTGTTGACATCTCAGGGTAAAAAAGAGGCGATTAACACTTTACAGCATGTGATTTTCATTTTTGGACAACGACAACTTGAACGCGAACTTGGCATTGCCGAATTGCACCTGTCCGAAGCCTATTTTCAAGCCAATCAACAAAGAGATGGTTTGGCGGCTTTGGCTCGAGCCGTTAATTTACGTCATGCGGTTGGTAGTCAGGCTTATTTTGCGCTTGAATTACGCGCTTTACCACAGGTTTTTGAAGTGGTTTGTTGTTCAAAAGTACGAGGCACAGACATTCTTTATCAAGATTGGCTGGCTTTAGAAGCTCAAAGTCCGTATGAAGTACGACTGACAACTCTTGGAGGTTATGCAATTCAATTAAATGGTCAAACCTTAAAACTCGATTCAGGTACAGCCAAAGCGGTTGAATTTCTATCTTATTTACTCGAGGAAGGCGAATCGCGTTTAGAAAATATTATTGAGCAACTTTTTGATTCTGGTTCGTACAGCACTGCTCGAAACCGAATTCATAAGTTACGCGAAGCCATAGCCCGTCAAATCCCTGGTTTGGTAATTCCGCACAACAAAGAACGCAACACCTATCATCTCGAGCCTATTGGGGTGCGTTTGCGTTGGGATGTGCGTGAAATTCGCAAATCACTCGAGCAGGGTGGAATTATTGGAATTCAACGCACTCTTGCTTTTTACACAGGTTCGTTTTTACCACGCACCGAATCTGATTGGGCGGAAAGAAAGCGTTTTGACATTGAATTTAGCCTTGCGGAAGTGGGTATCGAAGCCATGACTGAACTTTTTACGCTTGAACGATTCGACGAGTGTCTGCGTTTAGCCGAACGTCTAGCCTTGGTAACAAGCATGAATCTTGGGGTTCATGTGATGCTCTTGAAAGCCACAGCTCGAGTTCACGGGGCAATTGCGGCTCGAGAGCGTTTATTACAAGTTGATCCTTTACTTCAAAATGATTTACGGATCATGCCAGAGTTGCAATTTGAATTGCAACGAATGGAGCATGGATTCTTAAATTAATCCCATGCTTGTAATTATCGTAGAATAAACCATCATGGATTTTGAAAAACTCGGTGCGTTTTACCTCGGTAAGAACTTTGACATTGGCACAGCTACTTTGTCCGAGCAGTTCACGCTGTATGAATCCAAGCACTTGACCACCCATGCAGTGATTATTGGCATGACTGGTTCGGGCAAGACTGGTTTGGGCATTGGGTTACTCGAGGAAGCCTTGGTGGATAACATCCCTGTGATTGCAATTGACCCCAAAGGTGATTTAGCCAATTTACTGCTGAGTTTTCCGAACTTAGCTTCAACCGAATTTGAGCCGTGGGTCAATGCCGATGCTGCCGCCCAAGCAGGTAAATCTACCGCCGATTATGCTGCGCTACAAGCTGGAACTTGGCAAAAAGGTTTGTCAGATTGGGGTATGGATGCACCAAGAATCCAAAAAATGCGCTCGAGTATTGATTTTACAGTCTACACGCCGGGTTCTAACGCTGGGATTCCTGTTTCGGTCTTAAAATCTTTTGATGCGCCGCCAACCGCCGTTATTGAGGATTCCGATGCGCTGCGCGAAAAAATTCAGAGTACCACCACAGGTTTACTGGGTTTACTTGACATAGACGCAGACCCAATTCGTTCTCGGGAACATATTTTTATCTCGAGTATTTTTAGTGCGGTTTGGCAGAATGGTAAGAATCTTGATTTGGGCAGCTTAATCGAAAGCATTCAAAATCCGCCGTTTGAAAAAGTTGGGGTGATGAATCTTGAGTCTTTTTACCCCGCCAAGGAACGTTTTGAACTTGCCATGAGCATTAACAATTTGCTTGCCAGTCCGGGCTTTGCAGCGTGGATGGAAGGCGAACCTTTGGACGTTAAAAACTTTTTATGGACTTCGAGCGGCAAACCGCGTTGCAGTGTTTTTAGTATCGCGCATTTATCAGACGGTGAACGGATGTTTTTTGTCTCGAGTTTACTGAACGCCACACTGTCTTGGATGCGTCAGCAGAGCGGTACACCGAGTTTAAGAGCCATTTTTTACATGGATGAAATTTTTGGCTATTTCCCACCGAACGGCAATCCACCGAGTAAAACCCCAATGCTGACGCTCTTAAAGCAAGCTCGAGCTTTTGGCTTAGGCATGGTCTTAAGCACCCAAAACCCAGTGGATTTAGATTACAAGGGTTTAAGCAACACAGGTACATGGTTTATTGGACGCTTACAAACCGAAAACGACAAAGCCCGAGTTCTCGAGGCGTTAAGTAGCGCTGGAGGCTCGAGTAACACCGACCTTGACAAGATGCTCTCGAGCCTAGGAAAACGTGTTTTTTTGATGCACAACACCAATAATCCTAAGCCGATTGTGTTTCAGACCCGTTGGACAATGAGTTACTTGGCGGGTCCAGTGACTTTAGAGCAAATTAAAGTTTTAATGCGCGACAAAAAGAACCAAAAATCAAACCTTATTGCCGATGCGCCAATGACCCTAAAATCCACACCTGAACCAGTCCCTAGCCGTCCGAGTTTACCGCCAAGTATCAAACAATTTTACTTACCAGCCAGTGGGCAAGGTATTATGTATTACCCAATGCTGTTCTCGAGTGCCAATGTGCGTTACGCCAGCACCAAGCAAAAACTTGATGTGATGCAAAGTAAACGCTACCTTGTATCCATCACCGATGCACCTATACCTGTGGTTTGGGATGAAGCCGAAAGTTTAGAATTTGATGTCAATTCACTTGAGGAATCTGGACTCGAGAATGCCAGTTATGCCGAACTCGCAACGGCGGCTAACAACGCTAAAAACTACGATAAATGGCAAAAAGAATTTGCCAAATGGATCAGTGCCAGTCAGCCCTTACAACTTTTCTCAAGTGCCAAATTCAAAACTATTTCGGAACTTGGCGAAACCGAAAGGGACTTCAGAAGCCGTTTAAGCCAAATTACTCGGGAACAACGCGATGCCAACTCAGAATCAATTCAAGCCAAGTACACACCAAAAATCTTGAAACTTGAGCAGCGACTTCAAACCGCTAAGCAAAAACAAGCCGAGCAAGCCGCCCAAGCTGGACAAGCCCAACTGCAAGCTGCCTTAAATGTTGGCGTGGGCATACTCGGAGCATTATTTGGTGGTGGACGCAAAACCAATATCATCTCTAAAGTTGGTACTGGAATGCGTGGGGCTGGAATTGCCTATAAAGAAGGGCAAGATGTCAGCCGTGCTGCCGAGAGTGTTGAAGGGATTCAAGCTGAACTGCTCGAGTTGCAAGGCGAACTACAAGCTGAACTCGAGGCGGTCAGTGCAGTAGACCCGAACGAACCGCTCGAAACGATAGAAGTTAAAGCCAAAACTGCCGATGTGGGGGTTGAACTGGTGGCACTGGTTTGGACTCCGTACACAAGGGACGACAAAGGGCGTTTAACCCCAGCTTGGGCTTAAACTTTCTTAGCTCGAGCATGAGAAAAAATACCGAAACTCGAAAGGGAAATTGCGCTTATTAGTCCAATAAATACGCTCAAGGTCAAAGCATCTGGTGCGATAATGGATTGTCCGCGCAGGGCTTGCCAAGTCACCAAAAGCATCAGTCCTGTGTACCCAAGCGCCGCAATACCCACCAAGCCAATTTGATGTTTTTCGCTTAACCCCTGCTTACGCCGACGCGATAACCAAATGGCTAAAAACGGCAGGAGTTGCAAGGCATGAATACCAACAAAATGCCCAATTCGCAAATCGCCCTGTGTGGTACTCCAACCCAAAAGCGGTAGCCCCACACCAGCATCTGGGGTTAGGCTCGAGCTTCCAACCGTATGCGCCCCGACCATAATAGTGGTTTGCCCAGCCGCCAGTGCTTTTTGCTGCACAGCATTGGGTGGTGGCATCAAAGAACCTTGTACAAAACTGAGGAGTGTCACCATAAAACCAGCCCGAACGCCCCATGCAATCACAGGTACGGCTTTGAAGCCTCGCCAGACCAGCACAATCATGGCGATGTACCCAAGCAGCATGATATTCACGCCAATGGACATGAATTGCCAGAGCATAGTGTCAAAGGGTGTGGTTTCGTTGAAGTGCATGGGTTGCGCCCGTAAACCCTGAAAGGCAATCAGTAGTAACTCGAGGCTCATGGTTGCGCCAATAATACTAGCGGCAAGCTGAGCGCCTTTGCGAAAATGTGGTTCGATCTGATTCAGTACCCACAACAACGAAGCTGCGTACAACGCCAAGGAAACCGAGAACTTAAAGGTTTTTGCCCAAGTTGGTGTGCCAATAATTGCGGTCACTCGAGGATCAGCAAATAAGCCAATCAAACTAAGAAAAAAAATCCCAAGAGAGAGAAAAACCAGTGTGGACAGTGGTTTATTGATTTGCCAAGCCTGCATCAGCCAGTTTGATTGAGGTTGCCTAATCACCATGATGAACTCCGTTAAACAATATTTGACCTAGCACTCGAGAAACTTGGGTGCTGGATGCCTTTTTGAACAATCTCGTAAAGACTTGCTGAGTGTATAAGTTGTGGTTTTTGGTGTCGTCGTACTTAGGGACGAAATCAATTACAAAAATAGACTGGAAATTCGAGTTAGACCAATTGTTCAAGTTAGACCAATTGTTTTTGGGGTCGAAGTGCTTTTGACTCGAGGCTACGAAACCAGTTCATTGTGTCTTCAAGGGCAATCGCTTCTGGCGTGTGAATATCGCCAAACTTAGCCACGAATTTATCGTGATTGACAATATAGGGCTGCTCGAACTGGTACATCATTTCGCTGACTTCGCGCAAAGGTGCAACAAATAATCCAAGGGCAGACATTAAGAATTTAGGCATGATTTGAACTTTTAGCGGCTGCCCAATGATACGAGCGATTTTCTCAAGCATTTCACGTCTCGAAATGGCTGGTGCATTTGGCACGTGCCATGCTTGTCCGTAAGCATCTTCGCTTGCACCAATTATGGCAATGGCTGTGCCAAAGTCTTTAATGTAAGTCATGCTGTGTGGAACATCTAAATTCCCAAGCATCTGAGCAGCTTTACCTTGCAGCATTGGCGGGATGACTCGAGAACCAAATTGACTTTGCTCGGCGGCGTATTCGCCATAAAAATCTGCACCACGTACCATTGCCACTTGTGCCAGCCCTTTTTGATGCGCTTCTAGCATTTGTGTAGCGGCGGCAATTCTGGCTTTTCCTTTGCCTGTACTGCTCTGCATCGGGAGGTCTTCATGAATATTTGTACCAACCCAGTCATACATATACAAATTATCGCCAATTACCAATTTGGCTTTTGCAGCAATGGCGCTTTTGAGAATGTTATTCCAAAGAATCGGTAGTTGGGTCGTCCAAAGTTTGGTGCTGTACTCAGGGGCAGTGCAGTTATAAATTACATTCGCGTCTCGGGTCGCAGTTTTGGCACTGTCTAAGTTGTAGGCATCGCATTTAATTACCTTGACACTCGAGGGGATGCCCTGCATTGTGCCGCTTCGGTTGATCATTTGCACTTGTTCACCACGTTGTAGTAAGGCGTTCATGGTGGCGCGTCCGAGTGGTCCTGTGCCAAAAATAATGTGTTTCATGGTTTCTCCTTTTATATATCTAAGCATTGCTTAAATTCTGAACAGTGTTAAGATATGCTAAAATCTAAACGATGTCAAGTTCTATTGCGATTCAAACCAAACCCGAGCGCTACCACCACGGCGACCTCAAAAACACCTTGCTCGAGGCAGCCCGAGAACTCGCCAATGAAATCGGAGTAGATAACTTCACACTGCGCGAAGTAGCACGACGTGCCAATGTCTCCCCTGCCGCGCCATACCATCACTTTTTAGACAAACAAGATTTAATTCGTACCCTAGCCATCGAAGCCTTTCGTAAACTCACCACGGCACTCGAGCAAGCCAAGCAAAAAAAACACAGTCCACTTGAACAACTCGAGCATATTGGCATTGCTTACGTGATGTTTGCCTATGAACACCATGCCGAATTTAGATTCATGTTCCGCCGCGAACTCTGCGCTGCCGCAGGTGAACCAGACCCACTCGAAGTAGCTGGAATAGACGCTCAAAGCGTTTTGTACAACACAATACTTGAGGCACAAGTTGTCAAAAAAATTATGACCAGCGATGCGAAAAATATATCTTTAATGCTCTGGAGTGTGGTTCACGGACTGAGTACGATTCTGCTCGAGAGTCCAATCAGCAAAACTGCAACTGCCGAAAGTGCCAAAAAAATGGCGCGAATTGTTGTACAGCAAGCCATTCAAGGCATTTTGAGTAAGGAGTAAAATTCGTGGATATAACTGCTCTTAAAAAAGAAGCCAAAAGCAAAAAAACCACTGCCCTACGTCTGCTCGAGTTAGCAAAAACCCCAGACCCAACCGTGCAGTACGCAGTTGCCAGTAATCCCAATACACCAGCAGTAGCCCTCGAGTACCTAGGCGGACACGGCAAATGGACAATCCTGAAAGCCGTGGCAAATAACCCCAATGTTAGCCCAGCCATCCTCGAGAAGTTAGCTAGCAAAACACAACCCACTGTGGTTGAAGCAGTTGCCAAGAGTATCAACGCACCCGCTACTTTACTCGAGACTTTAACCAAACACCCCGAACTGAGCGTGCGTTTGGCACTAACCGAAAATCAAAGTCTTACACCGCATATATACGAACTGCTGGGTCAAGACCCCGATTCACAAGTGGTTTTGTATGCAGCCCTAAGAGTAGATTGTCCAGCTTTGGTTCTCACCAAACTCGCTACAAATCCAGATGATCTTATTCGCGGGGCTGTAGCAAGTGCCTACAACACGCCTTTAGAAGTTCGGCTTGCCCTGACCAAAGACCCAGTAAAGCGGGTTCGATCTCAAGCAGTCAATTTTATAAAAACCCATTGAAACCCGAAATTAAACTCAAAATACTAATCCAGATTTTGTTGGATTGTTAAATCCCGACTTCCGCACTTGAGATTCAACCCTGCCTCGTGTAGCCTAAACCCAAGTTAGGAATCATTCCTAATAGGATAATAAAATTAGTATCTCTCGAGAAGAAAACCTCGAGTTCCAAGGAGAAAAACGTGAACTTAGAAATCAAAGACTTATGGGTCAGCATAGACAACGAAATGATTCTCAAAGGTGTAAATCTGCACGTTCCAGCCGGACAATTCCATGCGATCATGGGACCCAACGGTAACGGCAAAAGCACCCTCGTTAAAGCCATTGCTGGCGCACCCGAATACACAATTGAACGCGGCGAAGTTCTGTACAACGGCGTGAACATCCTCGAACTCGAGCCAGACGAACGCGCCCGTCAAGGGCTGTACCTCGCGTTTCAATACCCTGTAGAAATTCCAGGTGTGACCGTGGCAAATTTCTTGCGCCTAGCGATTCAAGCTCGTACTGGACAAGAAGTGCAATTCATGGATTTCTATAAAAAACTGACCCGCGCCCTCGAGATTCTCGACTGGGACGAAAGCTGGGTTAATCGTTACTTAAACCAAGGTTTTAGCGGCGGCGAAAAAAAGCGTAACGAGATTTTGCAAATGCTGATGCTCGAGCCAAGCTGCGCCCTGATGGACGAAACCGATTCGGGCTTGGATATAGATGCGCTTAAAGTCGTGGCAAAAGGTGTCAACGCGATGCGAAGTGCCAATTTTAGCGCCCTGATGATTACACACTACAACCGTCTGCTCGAGTTTATTGTGCCAGACATGGTGCATATTATGGTAGATGGCAGAATTGTTAAGAGCGGTGGTAAAGAATTAGCCGTAGAACTCGAGGCAAATGGTTACGAACCAGTCAAAGCGATGGCAGCCGCACAACCAACCGCCGCGTTTTGAATTTCTCGAGAAAATGGTCTTTGTTCAAGGTAAGCACTGGAGGTACATATGAAAATCAAATGGTTTTTCCTTCCATTGGCTTTGATATTAGCCGCTTGCAATCTCCGCAGTGTATCCGTGAGAACCGTTGAAGTCGCCGCCCAAACCAAACCTTGTTCTGGCGGCATTGGCGGTTACACCGACCCACATCCATCCGAGCCACCTGAGTCTATCCAGAACTGCATTCAAGTCCGCGATTCTTCGGTCAGCAATACCTTTTTTCATGGTTCAATCAAAGGTTTTACCCACGAAGCTGGATTTCAATATAAGTTGCGCGTCTACAAATACAGTTCAAACGGAATGATGGATGATTTCGGATACACGGAGTTTATCAGCATTCTCGAGAAAACCCCCGCACAAGGAGCTTTATGACCCAACAATACTCCGATAATATCCCCGATGCCGCCGTTGCCCAAATAAACGAAGCCTACGAATTTGGCTGGTCACAACCCGAGAATTACACCATCAAAGCCCCGAAAGGCTTATCTCGAGATGTGGTTGAACTGATTAGCAAATCCAAAGACGAACCCGCTTGGATGCTCGAGTTCCGCATGAAAGCGCTGGACATTTACCGCAGTAAACCAATTCCAAAATGGGGCGCGGATTTGTCGGGGCTAGACCTCGAGAATATTTATTACTACATTAAGCCCACCGATGCGCTCAACTCGAGAACTTGGGATGATGTTCCAGACGATATTAAACGCACTTTCGATAAACTCGGCATTCCAGAATCCGAACGTGGAATGTTGGCTGGTGTCGGCGCTCAGTACGAATCTGAAATGGTGTATCACAACCTCAAAGAAGAATGGGAAAAGCTCGGCGTAATCTTCTTAAGCATCGAAGACGGAATGCGCGAACACCCAGAACTTTTTCGTGAACATTTTGGTACGGTCATCCCGCCCGAGGACAATAAATTTGCAGCCGTCAACAGTGCGGTTTGGTCTGGCGGTAGTTTTGTCTACGTGCCAAAAGGCGTAAAAGTCGAAGTGCCATTGCAAACCTATTTCCGGATTAACGCCGAGAATAGCGGACAGTTTGAACGCACCCTGATTATCATAGACGAAGGGGCTTATGCTCATTACATCGAAGGTTGCACTGCCCCAAGTTACTCCTCGGACAGCTTCCACTCTGGGGTAATCGAAATTATTGTCAAAAAAGGCGCTCGGATGCGTTACTCAACCATCCAAAACTGGTCACATAATGTCTATAACCTTGTGACCCAACGGGCAGCCGTGTATGAAGGCGCGGTTATGGAATGGGTGGATGGCAACCTTGGCAGCAAAGTCACCATGAAATACCCAGCTACTTATTTACTCGAGCCGGGCGCTCGCGGCGAGATTTTAAGTATTGCCATGGCAACCACAGGGCAGCACCAAGACGCTGGCGGTAAAGTTGTGCATTTTGCCCCGAACACAAGCTCGAGCATTGTTTCTAAAAGCATCAGCAAAAACGATGGACGCTCGAGTTACCGAGGGTTGGTCAAAATTTACGATGGCGCAAAGAATGCTAAGAGCAACGTTGAATGCGATGCGCTGCTGTTAAACGACAACTCAAGAACCGACACTTACCCATACATCGAAATTGAAGAGAAAAGCGCTTCGGTTGGACACGAAGCCACTGTCAGTAAAATCAATGATGAACAAGTGTTCTACTTAATGTCTCGAGGGTTAAGCGAGGAAGCCGCCACAGGTTTGATTGTACGCGGATTCATCGAACCAATCGCTAAAGAATTACCACTCGAGTATGCGGTGGAACTCAACCGCCTGATTGAACTCGAGATGGAAGGTTCAGTCGGCTAATTTGAAAAGGGGGCGGTTATGAACAATGGTCGTCCCCTCTCCGACACTGTAGAAACATAAAGGAAATGGTCAGATGAAATTTTGGTTTTAGCTGGCTACGAAATCGAAACCAAAAACTGATAAGCAAAAAAATTCAGCAACAAGTTAAGAAGTGTTATGAGCCAAATTCTAAACGAAATCAAAATGGATTACCAAATCACCACAAGGGAAGGCATTCATGTCACGATAAAAGGAGTTCCAACCCATATTCATCATTTACCCGACGGTGAAGAGCTAAGAGCGCATAGTATGGGTGTAGCGTTGCGGCTCGAGACCTTAGTTCGGGCATTGGTGGAACAAGACCCAAGTGCGGGTAGGTCAGTTCAGCTCGAGTTTGCTTAAAGCAAGCAGCCAAGGCTCAGGCAAACACAAAAGCGCTACAATGAATGACGAGGTGAGACCATGACCATGCGCGAAGAAATTATGCAACGATTAGACCAAATGAACGAAATCGCTCTCGAGCGCCTTAAAAAAGTTATTGATACCGACCCCGCTTTTAAGTACCCAGATTTGCCAGATATTCGGGTAAAAAGAACCCAAGCCGAAAAAGACGAATTCAAACAAATCCTTCGTGAACTGGCTGAACCCATGCCAGCCGAAGATTTAGCTGAATTCAAAGAAGCCATAAAACGCCAACCTTGGCGTGCAGTGGCAGTGAATCAAAGAGACTAAGCGATGAAATACTTACCTGACACAAACATTATTTCTGTCATCATAGAAGATAACGAAGTTGTGGTTAAAACATTTGAATCTTTGCATGATGATGGTCATGTTTTTGTCATTAGTGCCATTAACTATTATGAAATTACTCGAGGCTTAATGTTGCCGAAATACCAGAAAAAGCTGAGTAAGTTTAAGGCTTTTCTAAGTAAAACCGAAATTATTATGTTAAACACAGAAATTTTAGATACTGCCACAACAATTTACCAACAACTCAAACCCCAAGGACAATTGATTGAAGATGCAGATACCTTAATTGCCGCAACAGCTTTACACGAACAAGCCATTTTAGTGACAGACAACACCAAGCATTTTGCTCGAGTACCAAATCTGAAACTCGAAAATTGGATAGAAAGAACCTAGCAAAAGCTCGAGACAAAGAATAAAAAGGAGTAAAAAATGATTGCAGCCTTTGAAAAATTAACCAATGAAGCTGGACAAACTTTTGTGCTTTTGCCGCTCGAGGAGTATGAAATTTTCAAAAGACAAAATGGTATTTATGACAGCGACCAAGAGGAATTAGCAGACGATGCCGTAACCGATTTACGTTTAGCTGCTACAGAAAGTCAGCATAAAGAAACCGTGAGCGCAGAAGAATTACAAACTCAGCTTGGTTTACCTAAGAATTTTCCAGTAGAACCATGAGTATTCACCCTCGAGACGTGCCGTATGCACTGCGTTTTGTTAAGAAAGCCGCCAAAGAGTTTGGTAAATTAGAACGTTTAGAACAAGAGCAAATTTGGGCTGCTTTACTGATTCTGTGTGCCGAAGCAATGGGTGATATAAAGCAAATGAAAGGTGAATTTAAGGGACACTATCGTTTGGCAGTAGCCGACTTAAGAGTGATTTTTGTACGGGACGAACAAGTGCTAGAGGTAAGAAAAGTAGGAAGACGAAAAGATATTTATAAATAAGCAGCCAAAGCTCGAGAATTGGCTAGAAGATAGTCGGTTATAAGTTGATGGGCAAAGCCCATCCTACGCGAGATGAAACTCAAGGTTAATTTATGGAGTTTAAAAACCGTAAAGTTGTTCATGAGAATGGAAATACCTATTATTTATTGACCCATGAAGACTTGGCGGTACTTGAAATGCAAAAAATAGATTTAGAGCAAAAAATAGTTGAATTGGCAAATATTTGTCTGGATATAAATGCGAATGAAAGTCGTGCAATATTTTTACGCCCTAATGATAATGAGAATAAAGAAATCTTGAACCACCTTGAATCATTTATTATCAACACTCAAGATGAAATATGTATAGCTGTTGCATACTTTACAGAGCCAAAATTAACTAACGCATTAGCTAAGAGGCATCAAAATGGTTATCAAACTAGATTAATACTTAACACTTCAGATATTTTACGAGTAGACCAAGTTGACTCACAACAACCCATAGCACCAGGAAATATTCTTCGCTTACTAAAATTAAGTAACATGCCCCAAAATATTTGGATTCGGTCTCTTGGTTGTAAGAATTCAAAAAAGTATGAAAACATGCACCATAAATTCTTGGTAACTCGAAAACAAGTATATTTTGGGTCTTTAAATTGGACTCAGGCAGCTTTTACGAAAAACTTTGAAGCATTATGTTATTCAAGAAACGTTACATTAGTAGATGACTTTCGTGCGGCATTTGAAAATTTATGGGAAGAGGCTGATGAAATTTGTATAGTAAATGGTAATAAAATTTCAAAGTTAGAATGCTCCATTTGTGGAAGCACTGATGGTATTGACATGAATAGTGCGGGGTTCTATTGCTGTGATTGCGGTAACAACTTCACTATTTGATAAAGGAATAAATCTATGACTCTAGTAGCCACCCAATCGCCTTTCAACCCCTCCGCCATCTCGAGCCGCACCGAACCCGCGTGGCTACTCGAGGCTCGAGCTTCTGCCCTCGAGATTTATGCTGACCGCGCCGTGCCTAGCACTGCCGTTGAAGCGTGGAAGTACACCAATCTGCGGCGTTTCAAACCCGAGAATTTCGTGCCTGCCAATGCAGTAAATCCAATCAGTAGTCTCGAGGCACTACCAGAAAAAATTCGTGACCGTCTGAGTAGCACCGATGCGGCTGGTCGGATTGTGCTGTCAGGCAATAGCGTTATTTATAAGGATGTACCAGCCGAACTCGAGGAAAAAGGCGTTATTTTTACGGATTTGAAAACGGCTGTCGAAACCCATCCTGAACTTGTGCAGAAGTATTTGTACAGTGTGGTTGGCGCGGCGTACCCAGACCCGAGTGCGCTTGCTCTCGAGCGGTACGAGCATATTCCGCATTTGGATGAAGATAAGTTCACGGCGCTTAACGCTGCTTTTTGGGAGAATGGTTTTTTCTTGTACGTGCCTAAAAATGTTGAACTCGAGTTGCCGCTTGGTGGTTTTCGTTATCTCGAGCAGGACGGTGCTTTTGTGGCTTCGCGGACTTTAGTGGTTCTGGAGGATAACGCCAAGGTCACGTACATTGATGAGCAGGACAGCCCAGACTTAAAAAGCGCCAATTTTGGTGTGGTCGAGTTGTTCTTGGGTAAAGGTGCGAATCTGCGTTATGTGGCGATTCAGAATTGGGGTCGTGGTGTGACCCACATTCAGCGCATTAAATCAAATCTCGAGTCGGATGCGGTGCTGAATAGCCTTTATGTAACAATGGGTTCAAGCCTATCCAGAACCGAAGTCCAGAGCGCTTTACAGACCAATTCGAGTTCGGAAATGTTAGCAATTTACTTTGCCGATAAAGACCAGCATTTTGACCAGCAGACCTTGCAGCATCACATCATGCCTCGGGCGCATTCGGATTTACTCTTCAAGGGCGTGCTGGCAGACCAAGCAAGAGGCGTGTTTTCGGGATTGATTAAAGTCGAACTGAACGCACAAAAGACCGATGCCTACCAGAAAAACCGTACTTTGTTGCTTTCGGACGAAGCCCGTTCGGATAGTGTGCCGCAACTCGAGATTAACGCCAACGATGTGCGTTGTAGCCACGGCAGTACCACCGCGCCAGTGGACGAGCAAGAACTGTTTTACCTCCGCTCGAGAGGCATTTCTAAGCCCGTAGCCGAGAAAATGTTGGTCACGGCGTTCTTGGAGGATGTGCTGAACCGTGTGCCGCTTAAGAATGTGGTCAAGTATCTCGAGGAAGTAATTGCCAATAAAGTCGGTGCGCCAAAAGGCTTTAACCGCATCGAAACCGATGAAAAATAATTAACTGCAAATAAAACCCCCTGCACTTGGCAGGGGGTTTTCTCGAGCCTAAAGATTAAAGGTTGGCGTTCCAGATGGCTACGGCTGCGTCCAGCGCTGCTTTAGCGGTTTTTTGTCCAAAAATTGCGGCTTCAACATTGTCTTTGATGGCTTTGTTGAGTGTGCTGGCGTTTGGTACAACTGGGGTTAATTCCTTGCCGCTTTTCATGGTTTGTGAACCAGCAAAACGGGCTTGTTCTACAAGGTCGGCACTGCTGCGTCCACTGACAAAGAATGGGTCTCGAGCGGCTTTAACGGTGGTTGGGAAAACAGTTTTGACACGAATGGCAAATGCCAATTGGTTGTCGTCGTTGGTTAGCCATGCCGCCAAGTTAGCACTGGCTTTAGGATTTTTTGTGCCACTTGGGACAGCGTAAGCAAAGGTGCTGGCTTGGGTAACTTGTCCTGCCGCGATTGGATTAGCAGCAATCGCAGTGGTCTTAAAAATTGCGGGTGAATCGGTGGCTAAACGCGGTACAAAAGTAATGCCAACAATGCACATGCCGAGTTTACCGGCGGTGTAGAGGTTGTAACTTGCACCGATGCCTTTCATACTTTCTTCGCTAAAGACATTGGCTTTGCGTAAATCCATGTAGCGTTGCAGCAGAGCGACATGGGCTGGGCTGTTAAAGACAGCTTTTTTACGGTCGCTACTAAAAATTGCTAAGCCTTCTTCTTGGAATACTTTTAACAAATCGGCATTGGCAATAAGCGGCGAGAAACCAAAGACTCCTGCTTTTTCGGCAATGATTTTTGCCCAAGCAATCACACCGCCTTGGGTGCGCGGTAATGCTTGTCCGTCCAGACCAGCTTTTTTCAGAATTTCGCGGTTAAATAAAATAATTCGTGGACTGGCGTAGTCTGGTAAACCGTAGACTTTACCTTCAAAAGTAAAAGCTGCCAAGGCTTGTTTTTGGTAAACACTAAGGGTTTTGCTGTCCAGCAAACCACTTAAATTCTCGAGTGCGCCTTGTTGGGCAAGTTCTAAAATTTGGGTGCTGTTCATTTGAACCGCGTTTGGAGGATTGCCAGCCGCTACGCCGGACAAGACTTTTTGTTGAATTGCAGCTTGTGGTAAGTCCGTCCATTTGAGGTTTTGACTTGGATTATTGGTATTGTACTTGGCTACCAGTGGATTGAAGAAATCAGCAAATGGTTGCAAACTGGTGGTCACGAATTCCATTTGTGCTTT
>JBEGTV010000013.1:0-15322 GCA_041179225.1 Deinococcota bacterium
CCCGAAGCCAATATTCTGCTCGAGGGTTTATTTGTCCCCAACCGCACCACCAACCATTCGTTTATACCAGGCGAAATGGCATCTGACCGTGTGGAATTTGCTGCCACAGAAATATCAAGTCGCAACCGAGAAGAAAGCCTCCGGCTCGAGCTAGCTGGCTTAAAAGCCCAAATTCCCAAAGCACCACTCGAGCAACAAATTGCACTGGCACGACAATGCAGCGAACTACAAAAAGCTATTGAAGCCGAACGGCGTTTACGAATGAGGAATTGAATTATTTTTTGTAAATTCGTTTGTCTTTTCGAGCCGCTATCTTGAACACAGTACAATCCATATATCATCGTCAACTTCGTAAAGAACACGATACTCACCAACATCTGCGATTCCTGCCAGCCTATTGTCCAGCCTTGGATTAGATTGAGAATATCTAGCGTAAAATCAAAGGGTTTTTGATGCCACATCGTTGTTATGACTCGTTGGTTGAGTTACGAGCAGCTTTGATGGTTTCACTTGTAGCTATTGGAGGTATCATTATCTGATTGTTACACGGGAAGCACTTAGTTGAACCGATTATCTTCTCGAGTGATCAAAGTGTCATAATTTTTTTTGGCTTCCGATTCGTTTTCAAACCGAAAATAACCATAGCACCGGTAATACATACTCATGATCTAGCCTTCCGCAAAGAGCAAGTAATGCCCTTTTTCCATGGCTTTTCTAAAGAACGCTTTGATACCATCAATATCGCTTAAGTAGCTTTCAAGTTGGTCATTGTTTAAGGGATTTCCCCGACGGTCTGTAATGTCGCTTAAGTTCTTTGCTCTCAAACTTTCAAAAGTTACATTCTCGAGTTCTTTGCACATTGCTTTGACTTGTGATGGCGGGATAATCCAAAGGTCATTGTCGTTATAATCAAAGAGGTCTAAATCTGCGTATTCGCTGTCAATGTTTTTGGCTGTTTTTACAAAACCAGCTTCACGCATCATAGTAATGTAGGTCTCAATTCCTTTGTCAAAATCGTAGCTTTCGACCTTCCAGTGCTGACTTTCATCTTCGCAATCACCTAGAATAAATGCCAAATTTTCGTTATCGGCTCGAATCTTTTTGATTATTTTTGGTTCGAGTGAATACGCATTTGTTGTCACACCCATAGTATTTGCCTCCTTTACCCCAGTGGACAGCTTGCACGGCTCGAGTCAAGACAGTACGTGAAGTTTCTTGTCCGCTTGAGTTGTAAAACACCACAAAACCATTCGCACCACAGTCTACTTGAACCTTGCGCTCATTGCTTAAACATGTATTTGTAAAATCCACGCTCGAGACTATTCCTGCCCTATGCAGCACACTCTGAATGGGTTTTTGAGTAAACAAACTCCGATTCTATAGTCTGGAACAATTTTTTGGTTGGGCTTTTGAACTACTTGCATTTTACAACTCGAACCAAATTACTTTTGTTGACTGCCAATCCAGTACGAATTTCCAGCGCAAGATTGACACAACACGTTGCCTTCGTGCAGCACTTCGCGCCCATTAAGAATTTCTTCTAGGCAAGCAGCACAACTGACTCGAGCGCTCGCCTGTGAAATCAGTTGCTCGAGCGAAAAGTTAAGTTCTACATCTTGCCATACAAATAATTCAGCCTCAGACAGCACTTTGTAGCCTTCGAGGTAAGCACTCCATTTACTTAAATGTGGGAATAAGGCTCTGGCATTGGCTCGAGCTTGGGCGTGTGGTGCAATCCGAACAGCCAAACCCGAGTGCGTGTCTACGAACGTCGCTGCGACCTTGCCGTAATCCATTAACCGCATGGTGCGCCGTCCTAACCAACAACCCGTTGCCACCGAAACACCATCGGCAAAACAACCATCGGTTTCGACTAACACCACTAAACGCTTGTCAGTTCGCGGTAACTCGAGGTTAAGGGTTTGCCCAGCCAGAATACCCATCCGAGCGCCTAGCACTTGGCGCGGGCAGATATGCCGATGCGTTGCGCCTGAAATCTCGAGAATAGTTTCTAAGCGCTGCACTTAAATCACAACAGCTTTGCGTTTTTGCAAGGTCATGACTCTTTGTGCCACAACTTCAATTGCGCCTTCAATGGCAGCATCAAAACTCTCTCCGTCTATGACTGGCACGCCAACGGCTCGAGCTAAGCGTTCAACGTACTCTTGGAGGTTACGAATATCTTCAAAATGCTCCAAGTAACGCTGCATCGGGCGGTGTTTATTGGTTTCGGCATCCCTCGAGTAGAAACGTTGACGGTGCGTGTCTGCTGAGTTTATTGCCACAACCAAAGGCACAACAATCGCATTTTCAAATAAATCCACAGGCAAGTACCCCGGTACAATATGTGCGCCTTCGATAATCATGCTGGTGTGTTCTTTGCTGGCACGTTCGATGATTGCACGAACCCCCACCGAGACTTGTTTTACTTGGTCACGGAATCCATCCAAGAGTTGTTCTCTGGTTGGTTTGACGTGTTGCCGTCCACCACCGCGCTTAAAACGGGCTTCTTCAATCGGTTCAAGGGTGGCAGTCCAAGCGTCAAAGGTACTCGAGTGCAGGGCAGGCAGGAGTTCTTTACTGATCATGGCTCGCATTACTTGGCGAATCGAATCCGAGGATTCGACTCGGGTAATTCCTAAGCGGTAGCCAATTTCGGCAGCCAGCAAACTCTTACCTGTGCCGGTTACGCCGCCAATTAGAATCAGAATTGGTTTTTCTGGACGACGAATTGAGCGCAGCAGCGTGTAACGCCGTGCCACTTCCTCGCCAGCCTCGGCGGTCAGGGCAGCAATCACAATTAAACGCAGACGTTCCCGAGTGACCACCAGTTCGTTCTCCTCGAGTAGATGCAGTTCGATTTCACGAGCAATCTGATGGGCTAAGGCTGGATTTAAGCCCGTTGCCATTAAGCTCTGTGCCAGAATACCCTTAGAAAACGGAAACGACACCCCATCATCATCCTCGAGTACCATCACTTGAGTAGCGCGTTGGTAACGTTCGACATACGCATCTTTGCGATCCTCACCGTAAACCCGCTCTAACTCCTCGAGCGTAATATTTTCTAAACTCGCCCTCGAGATTTCAGAGATACCCTGCACCCGCAATTGTTTTTCTAAGTCCTTGGCAAAACCAAAAGCATCTTTAATTGGAATTCCAGCTAATTCCAAAGACCGTGAGAGCAGCCCTTTACTAAATGGAATGCTTCGTTCACCATCTCGGACAATCACATCTTCAAATGCTGTGGTTTGACGCTCGAGTTTTTGCGCTGCCGCAATGCCAAGTACCGCCTCGGTCTCAAATAGAATTATTTCTTTCAGGTGTTGCGGGTCAATCATTTTGGTGCGTTGATCAACTAGGCGTTGTTCGACCCGACGCGCAATCACCATTGCCGATTCGCGGGCAATATCGGCATTTAAGAGTGATTCCACAACCAAACCCTTGGAAAAAGGGAAGTCATGACCACCGCTTGAAACATGAATCTCGCGCATGACACTATTCTATACACACAAAATAATCAAAACGATGTGACAGCCTATACAGTTGCTTAAAAAGACATGAATAACGGTCATAAAAGTCCATTGGTTGTCCTAAACTTTTTTAATCTGTAGCATCGCACTCGAGAAATCTTGTAATTGCAATTCTAGTCCAATTTCTTGCCAAGCTAACCCAGAGCGAATTACTTCGCCTATTTGGTAAAGCGCAGTTGGTTCGAGTCCAGCTAAATGAATCGGTGGGAGTTTAATCGGGTCTGGTGCGTGCGTCCGAAAGGCAAACAACACTGCTTGGCTTTGGTCTAAACTGACGTACATCAGGCTCGAGAAGAAACTCTCAAAAGTGCTTCTTAGGCGGTACAATTGCCCATTTTGAATGATACCTCGCACCTGTTTGTACTCGAGAATGAGCATCCTAGCTTGTTCGCGTTCGGCTTTATTCCAGTGGTGTAAATTTGTGCCAATGCCGAGTAAACCAGTCATCGAGACATGGAATCGAAACTCGAGTGATAAGTGCTTTGCACCCATGTCTGTAACCCATGCTTCCATGGTGTTGGCTGGGTAAACTTGCGAGTACCCTTCTTGGATTCGTAAACGCATGGTGGGTTCGGTCATATCCGAAATCCAGACTTGATCAGCCAAACGTAAAATGCCAAGGTCGGCACGTCCGCCACCACCAGAACAAGATTGCCAAATCACATTCGGATGCGCCCTGCTTAAAGTTCCCCAAACTCGGTACAGTCCTTCGACGTAACGTACCCAAATGGCTCGAGGTTCAACTTGATTTTGCCATCCGGGTTCGGAGACATTGCGGTTCATGTCCCATTTGATAAAGGCAATATTGTGTGTAGAAAGTAAATCATTGAGTACAGTAATCAGGTAATCTTGAACATCTTCTCTGGCTAAATTTAGCATCATTTGATTGCGGGCTTCGGTGCGATTTCTAGTCGGGAAATGAATCACCCAATCTGGATGAGCGCGATACAACTCAGAATCTGCACTGACCATCTCTGGCTCGAGCCACAAACCAAAATCCATGCCGAGCGCATTCACTTTTTCAATTAACGGATTTAAGCCATTGGGGAATTTGCTTTCATCTGCCCACCAGTCGCCCAGTGCCGCGTTATCTAAGTTGCGCTTATGAAACCAGCCATCATCTAAAACAAATAATTCCACACCCATTTCAGCCGCAATTTCAGCCAAAACCACTTGGTCTGGTTCGTTGACATGAAAGGTCGTGGCTTCCCAAGAGTTATATAAAACCTTGCGAAGCTGATGCGGATGCGGCAAAACCATTTCGCGTACAAAAGAATGCAAAACCCGACTGGCAGCCCCAAAACCTGTTCTCGAGTAACCCCCAAGGCTGCTGGGTGTGATGTAGCTTTCGCCAGCCCCGAGTTGCAAGGCAAAATCCCAATCGTTAAGCCCAATCCCAAGCCGAGTCTGCCCATAAATCGTGCTTTCAGCCGTTAATTTCCAATTCCCGCTCCATGCTAAAGCCCCAAACCAAACTTCGCCGCTTTCTTCAGTTGCAGGATTCTGCACAGTATCCAAAGCAAACCAAGGGTTGTTCTGATGACTGCTGGTCATTCGCCGTGACTCGAGAATTTTTGTGCCACTGTCCAAAACTTCGCGGTGAAGCTGGGTTTCTTTGAACCACGCGCCAGCCAAGTGACTTAAACGGTATTGCCGGTCTGCTGATGGATGCCATTGACTCGAGAAAATCCGTTCGAGTTTAACTGGGGTTACATCATTATTTTGCACTATTACAAAACGTTCAATTAGGTCAAATTCGGCATGAAGACGATAATGCAAAGTCACCAGAAACGGATAGTGTGCGTCTTTCAAGACAATTTGTAGTTCGTTATTTTCAATTTGACTCGAGGAAAAAACCAGTACAACATCACGCACACCATCGGCAAAACTGACTTTAAGACAAGGTTCAATAAATTTATTCCCGCCATAAGCTGGGAATTCTTCGGGCAGCATATCTGCTGCACTATTAAACGAAGACCAACCATTAAATTCGCTCGGTAAAGGATAATCTTCTGCTCGAGGTAGTTTAGCACCCCAGTAAAGGTGAATCAGCAAACCTTGGCTATTCAAACCAAAAACATAAGCAGTACGGTCTGTCTCGAGAATCCAAGTGGTGGGTGTAGAAAAAATTGCCATGTGTAGAAGTATAACGTAAGGGGGCTTGACTTCCTGCTCGGTAAGGGAACTGGCAGACTTCCTCATCGAGATTCGGTAAACTATTCCCTAGTCGCCAAAAGCGACACCTTAAGGAGAAAATCATGAAATACGAATTACCAGCCCTGACTTACGCCCATGATGCCTTGGAGCCTCACATTGACACTGCCACCATGCAGATTCATCATGGCAAACACCACCAAGCCTATGTCAACAACTTAAACGCTGCCCTCGAGAAACACCCAGACTTCGACATGCCACTCGAGACAATGCTGCATGACCTGTCCCAAGTACCCGAAAGTATTCGCGGTGCAGTTCGTAACAACGGCGGTGGACATTACAACCACGCCTTCTTCTGGACGCTCATGACCCCGGACGGCTCGAGTACCCCCGTAGGCGCACTATCCGAAGCCATTGCCGCTTTTGGTGGCTTAGACGCACTCAAAGAAAAAATCAACACCGCAGGTGCAACTCGGTTCGGTTCAGGCTGGGCTTGGTTAGTGGTTAAAAATGGGGCATTAGAGGTGCTATCAACCGCCAATCAAGACACACCACTCGAATTAGGTGCAAAACCAGTCTTAGGCGTGGACGTTTGGGAACATGCCTATTACCTAAAATACCAGAACCTTCGTCCTAAGTACCTCGAGTCTTGGTGGAACGTGGTCAACTGGGATATTGCCGAAAAAAATTACCAAGCTGCCAAGTAATTATTTTTAACTTGGAAATCACCTCACGTACTGGGGTGATTTTTATTTCCTTTCCTTTACCCTTCAAATGGTAACATCAGATATGCTCAAAGCTCGAGTGCCGCTTTTTCCTGCTTACCAAATTCCGGCTTTTCGGTTTGTGGATATTTTTGCGGGAATTGGTGGGATGCGGCTTGGATTTGAAGCGGCAGGTGGGCAATGTGTATTTTCATCAGAATGGGATGTGCATTCACAAAAAACATATTTTGCCAATCATGGGGATTTCCCAAAAGGCGATATTACCCTCATTCCCTCGAGCGAAATTCCAGATTTTGATGTGCTGTTGGCAGGTTTTCCCTGTCAGCCATTTAGTAGTATTGGACTGCGGCAAGGGTTTTTACATCAGACCCAAGGCACACTTTTTTATGAAATTGCCAGAATTTTAGCGGATAAAAAACCACTGGCTTTTCTGCTCGAGAATGTCGAAGGGCTGGTGACGCACAATAGTGGGCAGACGATGCAAATTATTCTCGAGACGTTGCGCGAACTTGGGTATGTGGTCACGTACCAAGTGCTGGATGCCTCTGAATTTGGTGTGCCTCAGAAACGCAAACGGATTTATATTGTTGGACATAAACTCGAGAACACAGTTTTTAGCTTCCCAAAAGGCACACGCTCAGATGTTTTTATTGGGCAGTTTATCGAAACGGGTGTTGAGGGTTATGGTATTTCTGAGCATTTACAAAAAACCTATATCTTCAAAAAAGACGATGGTAAACCCGCGATTGTTAGCCCAGACTCGAGAATCCACATCAAAACCCAAGTGGCTTCGTACCATAAAATTCAGCGCTTAACCGGAACGTTTGTGCGGGATGGTAAAACAGGTCTGCGATTACTGACCGAGAACGAATGCAAAGCGATTATGGGCTTCCCGCCCCACTTTGTATTCCCTGTCTCAAGAACCCAGATGTATCGGCAAATTGGAAATTCGGTGGCTGTACCCGTGATAACGGCAATTGCTAAAGAAATTCAAAAACAATTGATTGGAAAAAATATGAATAAAAAACAGTTACCTCTTAGTCGGGTGGGTACAAGACCCACCCCTACGAAAAACCCTTCCCCTAAAATACATATTTTTCATGTAGGGGCGACCCTTGTGGTCGCCCTGTTCCATATTGTCAAATGGTCTGCTCAGACTATGGTGCAAACATGAACCCAATTCTCTCTAAACCCCAAACCTTTGAACTTTTCGCTGCCCCCGGCTGTTTGGATGAAGCTATGCTCGAGACCGAAGTGATTGTGGCTAAGCCGTGGAAGCCGCATAAATTCGCACCTATTTTTTCGCTCGAGAAGGGTTTTGTGCGGGTTAAGAATGCCTCGTGGGATTTTGCTTGTGAACTGGCTGCTCGGGCAACAACGCTGCATGATGTGCGGCTTAATTTCCCCACGGCTCGAGTGCATGGCTGGAATGATTTACCGCGTGTGTTAGAAAAATTACCGTGGGGTTTTTTGCTGCCTGAACGTGCAAACCTCGAGTTTCGTTGTGAGGCGTTTGCTGGGGTAATTCCTCATGCTGGGCGGATGACGAAGATTGTCGAAGAATTATTTGTCAGTAATGGTTTTAAGCTTTCGACTACCGAGCCGCATTTCAGAATTCATGTCACTTCAAGCGGCGATTATTTGCGGGTGGCGGTTAGCCTTGGCAACGATACCCTGCATAAGCGTGGTTGGCGTGCCAGCACCGGAACACTCGCACCGCTTCGTGAGGACATTGCTAGTGCTGCGCTGTGGCGTTTAGCAACGTTCGAGCCGCGTGTTCTCGAGGCGGTTCAAATTGCTGTGCCGTTTGCGGGAAGCGGTACACTTGGTTTAGAGGCTTGGCAGTCGTTGTTTGGGTTGCCGCCGTCGGTTTGGGGGGTGGAACGTCCTTGGCAGTTGTTGACCATGCCAAATACAAAAACCCTTGAGTGGTGGCGTAATCGTATGGCTCGAGCCGCAAGCGAGGCGTTACTGCCCGAAATTGTCTTTGTTGAAAATGATGCAGTGCAATTTGAAGAACTCAAGGGCAATGTGGCGTTGGTGCAACAAACGGTGCAGGGAAGTATTTCTTGTGTAGAAGCGGATGCCTTCAAAACAGATTTTTTGGTTCACAATGGGATTGTCTTGTTGCCACTGCATCCGCCGTATGGCTTGCGGATGGTTTCGGAGAATCCAGATGCTTTGTATGGCAAAATTGGTCAGTCAGTGCAGAAATGGGCAGCTAAATCCAGTCTGGTCGGGTTTTGTTTATGTCCGTCGGAAAGCACTTGGCGGGCGTTTAGGGCGGGTCTTCAGGGGATGAGAGTAGAGACTTCGCACCTAACCCAAGGTGGTTTGGATATTCGGGTCTGCTGCTTTAGCAATTTATAGAGTTGTCTCGAGTTTGACTTCAAGCCTGACCGTATCATCGGTTTTTAGCCATAGGAATTCTGGACGCTCGAGCTTATGGGCATCCAAAGAAACCACAAAGGTACTTTCAGCACTTAAGCGTTTGGTGTTGCCGTCGTAATAAATCTCGAGTGGAATCTCGAGGTCTTTGGTTATACCACCCAATTCAAGTTTGACCTTGACCTTAAAATTTCGGGTTTCACCACTGATTAAAGTGCGTTTCTCACCGCTTATGCTGCTGCTTTTAAGGGTGATCACTGGAAAGCGCGAGACCTTAAAGACATTGTTACGGGCGTTATCGTCGCGGATGCCATTGCCACTGTTAAATTTGCTTGGGCGGACTGTGGCACTAAATTCGGTCTCGAGTGGGCGTTTCAGGTCAAATTCCCAGTTTAGGGTTTCGATTGGCGCTTTGCCATTCCATTTATCTTGTCCTGCACTGGCAAAATACGTGACGCTCGAGTTCGCCTCGAGTTTTTGCGTGTTTTGGGCGAAAGCAATTGTGGCAAGGGATAAAGTAAGTAAGGCAAATCGTTTCATGGTTCATTGTAGGTGTTAAACACACAAGAGTCTGTACGAAAATCAGCTAAAACGGGGTAGTACGCCATACTGTGTAGGCAAGACCAGACTTGTGATGTAAGCAAAATCACATGAAACTTGAGTGTCTTTGTGTTAGATTATGCAACATGAATCAAGAATTTTCTGCCATGATCGAACAACTTAAAGCCGAACACGCCGAGAATCTGGCACAAATGCCGTTGCCAATCGGGGCAGAAGCCTTTTTACAGAAAAAAATTCTCGAGCAGGATTCAGAAACCATTACTTTTATGCTCAAACTCGCGTGGGTTTTTGGGGCGCAAGCTGGTCAACAAGCTGTTGCCCAAGCCCAATTACTCGAGAAAGAGCCACGGCACAGACGAGTTGAAGCCTAGAGAATAAGCAACAAGGAAGTGGGTGCTAATCTTTTAGCACCCACATTTGGTTATTACCATTTCACGGGTTGGAAACTCCGTGTTTTTGTACCAACTGGGGCAATTTCTGTCCATGAAACGGCAAATCCTGCGCGGTCTCCAAGGGCGTTGAGCATTCCGACAATGCCGCTCACCAATTTTTTACTGGTGCTTGGTTTTAAGTCCAGCCCTAGGCTTAAGGCAAGTTCTAAAATTTGTCCAGCACCTTCGGCAGCGCTTTTTAAGCTGGTGGTGGTGTCGCCGTAACTCCAGCCTAGGGCATCTTTGGGGACTCGGGCTGTGGCGGTTTTGTAATTGCTGCTGGTCTCGAGTTTTGCGCCGCTTGATAGGGCTGCGGTGATGCCAGTGTCGGAGGTGGCAACCATTAAGAAACCATCTTTGACTGCCAAAATAAATGGTGTGTTGTCAGCAATTAAAAAGCGGTAGATGTCGGTTGTACCAATTTTTGCTTTGACGAATTTATTGTTGACTTTTTGTTGGGCGAGTTTCTGACCTATTTCAATTAGTTTCGGTAGGATTTTTTCGATCATGTCTACAGTGGCTTTTTCGTCTTTTGTACCGATGTAATTGACACTTTCGCCAATGGATTGGGTTGCGCCTTTGCCAATAAAGGTGGCACTGGCTAGTTCGCCTGTCATCCAACCGAGGATGCTTTTACGGGCATCAATACCAAATTCGCCTTTGAAGAAACTATCTAGTCCGCCGGGGTTCGCACCTGTGCGGTCTGCGAGACTCGATAACCAGTCGTACCAGAGGGTGAAGTTATTGCTGCTGGTGCTAAAACCTGTGGCAGTGGCTGGGACAACACTGGCGGCTTTCAGGTCAATTGCATCTTTTGGAGTTAAGACTCGTGCAAATTGGGTGTCTGCACCCCGAGCTTCTGGAACGGTGATGGTGGTGGTGTCAATCCCATCGGTGGTGATACGCCAAGCCCCAGCAAAACGTCCGTAAGTGGTCAGGGCATCCAAGATTGGCTCGAGTTTAATTCCGGGTAGTTCTGGGTCTACCATGTCTATGATACCGCGAGCCAATTGGCTGGCATTTCGCAGGTCAAAGTACATTCGCATATTGCCAGTACCAACTTGGTTCATGACCTCACTGTAACTGTTACTAGCGGCAAGGCTGGGTTTGGTGAAGTTTCCTTGGTTGCGAAAACGACTTAAAAATTCGTTCAAGGTAGCGGTGTCTGAAGCGGCATAGGCAATTCCGCCCATATAGCCAAAATTGACCAAACTGCTTTGGTAGACTGGAAAGCCTAAAATTCGGCTGCCACGGGCGCTCATGCTTTTGGCACTCTCGAGCATCCATTTGTTCATTTTGGCATCGGTATTGGCGGCAGGTCGAGCCGCTAATAAAAATCCGACTTGTCCATTTTTCGGGCTTAAGTACAAAGAAACCAGTCCTTCACGGTCTACTAAAGACCCAAAATCGCCCAGCATGGTTTCAAGGTCGCGTTGTTCTTTTTTGCTGCTGCCTGTGGCTTCGCCCAAAATCGCCCCAATGTTTAAGTCAGACAGTTGTTTGACCAGTGCAGCGCTTTGTTTACGAGCGCCAGCAATGTCGTTCAGTTCTATGGCAGCTAAGGCATTCGCAGGGGCAAATTTCGAGAGTGTTTGGGCGTTGGCAACACCTAAACTCGAGATGGCGATGGCAGATAGTAAAAAGGTTTTCATGGATTCTCCAAAAAAGGTAAAAGGCGAAAGGCGAAGGGCGAAGGTTAAAACAAGTTGATTGTGCGTTAAGTTTGAGGATTTGTCATCGGTCTAAGGATGGACAATCTCGAGTATGCGTTTTTTGTCTGACCAGTTTCTTTCACCGAATTTGCTCGAGTGGTAACATGGTTACGAGACGAACTGTGAATCCGTTCCCATAGTTAAACTCGAGTCCAAAAGAAATTGGAGCATAATAATTAAAAATAACATCGGCTAGAACCCGAAGCCCGAGATTGTACTCGAGTGAATTGCTGTATAAAAAATTGATAAATGGTTGAAAAGTGATTCGCTCTAATGCCAAAAAACCATCCTCCATGCGCCAATGAAGCCCAAAAGAGGTTTGGGTTTGCAGACCAGCGCTTAAAATTGGCTTACTCGAGAATTGTCCACTCAGTCCTAGATTTAAGCGAATTGGTAAACCAGAAACATTGTCTGCCAAAACAAGCCCGAGATTATAACCATCCAAAGAAATAGCGCCAGTGATTCCCCAACCATACTCGAGATAATTCCAGTCATCGCTTTGGGCAGTGCCAAGGAACGTAAACAAATTAGCAAATGGTGTGCCGTTCACAATCCCAATGCTTGGACGAATAATGTACCCCACCCGCCCAGAGAACTGCGTTTCGCCTTTGCTAACCCAAGAACCCGAAAGCTGCACCCCCCAAGTGTTTGCGTCGGCAGTGGCAAATAAATTGGCGCTCCACTCGAGACTCGGTGAAAAATTGAGACTAAAATTCGTGCCAAATCCAGTGCCGCCCAGTACATCAAAGCCAGCCGCCAATTGCCAAGAAAAAATCCCAGCAGGGTCAGCCCCAACAATTGTTGCACCAACACCGTTTTGGGTCAGTGGATACCAAAAAAGCGGGACTGGGAAGGCATTATAGCTTTCTATTGGGTACTCGAGACCTGATAAATTATCCAGTGGTGCGGGTTGGGTGTTCTCGAGTGAAACAGCTTTTTTTAGTTTTGGACTAATAATTCTGGTTTCAAAACCCCCACTGGTGTAACTCGAGAAGGTCAGTTCACCACTTGGTTTGCGGCTGGTGCTGTACGCTCCGCCTGTGGCGGAGGTCAGAGGGTAAACTTGCGATTCACCGATTTTTATTTGATACAGTTGGGCAATTCCATTTCGGTCACTCGAGAACACAAGTTGCGAATCAGAAACCCATGTTGGGAATTGGTCTTGAGCGCGATCAGATGTTAAAAACTCGAGTTGCAGATTTTTCAGCACTGCCACATCTAAAAATCCACCCAGTCGCCAGACTGTTAGCGCAATGTTCCCTGTGTTTGGTGCAAGATGAAACAAATGCCAGCCCGTTGGAGCGCTGTACATCAGTTCATCTTTTGCCCCACAAATACGGCGAATACTCGAGTTGTCTAAGTAATCCTGCACGTATAAAATACATTCACCATCAGTAACAGCATCTCGAGCGCGAGCATTTTTGGTCAATTGTTTTTCTATCCCATTTTCGAGCTTAAAGACCTCACCATAAGTGGTTGCGCCACGCACCACATTCCTCGAGTAAACCAAGGCATCACCCGACCATGACAACCGATTTGGACGTGAAGGCAAGGTAACGCTGCGCGGCTCGAGTTGACCGTTTTTATCTTTGAGACGCAAAGTTAAGCCGCTCATAAAGGCATATGAACCATCTGCTTTCCAAGCGGGTGTTCCACTGCCCAAATGCAAAGGTTGCCCAGCCTCAAGACCTGTGTTTTGCAAATCTTTTTGCTCCCGAGTCGCCCGTGAAGTCTCGAGGACTGCCCAATCTGCCCATAAATCCGAGAGTGAGATTTGAGTGACTTCCTGCCAAGCCTCAGCAAAGGTCAGTCGTTGATTGTACAAGCGAATCACTTGACGAATCATTGCCTCGCCAAAACGCTCCGCCAGAAACGCGACAAATCCCGCTCCGAACGCATAGCGCGTGTTACCAAACGGATAATTTTCGTTCACACCAATCCCTGCATCGGACAGGCTCGGGAATACACCAGCCCGAGCCATTTGCGCTCGTAAAGTGCGAATTCCACTATCTTGCGCTCGTCCACCCGAAGTTAATTTGGTCTCAAGATAGACCGCATAGCCTTCCACAAACCAAGCAGGTGGAACTCGAGCCTCTAATACTCCCGGCACAGCCCCAAAAATACTGCGTAAAGAATTTCTCAGATCATCACGGGTACTTAAATGCGCCACATGCGTAAATTCATGAGTAACTAGGGTGTGCATGGCATCTTCCCATTGCGCCCCAATATCTGTTGGACGCGGAAAAGTAGCAAAAACCCGAATAAACGGATGTGGTCCTGGAACAGCGAAACCATTAAACTCATCGGTTTCGTCATTGACCAAAATAAAAGTGCGTTCGGGATCATTGCCAATGGTCTCGAGAACCGTACTTCGTATTTTTTCGGCAGCCGCCGCCACACGCCGCGCAAAGGTTTCTAAACGCGGTGGGTGCAACACTTCAAAATGCGGGGTTTTTACGATTTGGAGCGGTAATTCTGCTCCTTTTCCAGTTAAAAGTTGGGCTTGTGCCGAAGCAAAAACAAACAAAAGAACAATCAAAAAACGCAGCATGATTCGAGTTTACTGCTTTACAGGCAGACAAACCAAAGCCTCAAACCAATGCCAACTCGAGCGTCTGCCATGCAAGGGTGGCACATTTAACTCGGGTGTGTAGTTTGGCTACACCCACAAGGGCATTCAAATCCCCAAGGCTCGAGTCTGGTTGACCTGTTCGCAACATCAGCCCAAAGGCACTGGCGATTTCTTGGGCTTGGGTGATGCTTTTACCTTCAATTGCCACGGTCATCAGACTGGCGCTGGCTTGGGAAATGGTGCAACCTCTGCCAAAAAAACGCACTTCGGTAATGATATTGTTCTCAATTCGTAATTCTAAATCTAACTCGTCACCACAAGATGGATTATGTCCCTTTTCGGCATGAGTTTTGTTCTCGAGTCGCCCAGTGTTACGCGGGCGTTTTTGATGCTCGAGAAGAATTTCTTTGTACATCTGTTCAAGAAGGCTCATGATTGGATTGACTCAAGAAGGCTCATGATTGGATTGACTCAAGAAGGCTCATGATTGGATTGACTCAAGAAGGCTCATGATTGGATTGACTTAACAAGGCTCATAATCAAATTAGCGTTTCGAGGATGCTAAGGCTAAACGGCTGCGTGGCAAGTACGCCAATGGATTTCTGGCACTATTGCCAACTCGGATTTCAAAATGCAAATGTGGTCCAGTGGAAAATCCTGTGCTACCAACTCTGGAAATAACTTGTCCCTGACGAACCCATTGCCCTTTTTTGACTTGCAGTCTTGAGTTATGACCATAATAATAACGGCGATTATCCCAACCGCGAATAATTACCAAATAACCATAACCTTGGCGATTCCAACCCGCAAATTCGACTTGACCAGAAAGTGCCGCGTACACCCGTGTACCTGTGGGGGCAGCTAAATCAATACCCGTGTGGTAACGATTGCCGCGTAAACTGCGCCAACCAAAACGACTGGTCATTGTGCCAGATAAGGGCCAGAGCAGTTTTTCGGAACGACTAAAGGTCGGTGCATCTGGGGTGGGTTTGACTGAAGCGGCACTTTGGTTATCTGGGATGATAATTTCGATGTCTTCAGGGGCAAGGTCGCTCGGGGCAGTTGGTTTACTTTCAGGCGCAGTGGCATCAAAAAATGGTGACTCGAGGGCTGGGTCTATTAAAGGGCTATCTTCAGTCACAGGAATTTCGAGTGGTTCATTGAATCCAAGGGTGCTGGGCATGTTGTCTGGTTTGGCTGCCACCACAGGGCTAGGGCTGGGTTTGACTGCCACCACAGGACTGGGTTT
>JBEGTV010000014.1:0-15116 GCA_041179225.1 Deinococcota bacterium
GAACGCCAGCCGCCGCCGTAATATCTTGGACGCTCGAGGCGTTAAAGCCATTGATGTACAGGGTCTGTAGTCCACTTTGAATGAGTTGTTCACTGAGGTTTGCCCGAGCCATAAGATATAATATGACCAGTCGTCTTAGTTTGTCAAGTGAGCCACCCACGCTTGAGGGTGACAACATGCGCTTTTTTCCTAGAATTAAAATGCTTACTGTAAAACAATTTATGGGTATAAGCCACGTAATGCCCGTGCCTCGAGTACCCTTGTACATGCCACAATAAAAGTTGCGGTTCGCATCGTCACATTTTTATCTTGGGCAACATCCCAAATGCCTTTGAAGGCTTCAACCATAATTTTTTCTAGGCGTTTGTTGATTTCGTCTTCTGTCCAGAAGAAACTGCTGAAATCTTGTACCCACTCAAAGTACGACACGGTTACACCGCCAGCATTAGCAAGAACATCTGGAACGACAATAATACCGCGTTCACGCAAGACATCATCGGCGGCTGGAGTGGTGGGTCCGTTTGCGCCTTCGACCACAATACGGGTTTTAATGTGACCTGCATTCTCTAGGGTGATTTGTTTTTCGAGTGCGGCGGGAATTAAAAATTCGGTTTCAACATTCCAGAATTCATTTTTGGCTATGGTTGTGGCTTTGGGGTAAGCGGTCACATCTGGGTTTTGTTTCATAAACTCGAGCAGGTCGTGTGGGTTGATGCCGTCACCATTAAAAATCGTGCCAGACACATCTTGAATCGCCACAATTTTTGCCCCAAAGTCATGAAAGATTCTTGCTGACGCATTACCAACATTGCCAAAGCCTTGAATCGCCACTCGAGAACCCACCACTTCTAAGCCAATACGGGATGCGGCTTCGCGTCCCGCCACAAACACACCGCGTCCCGTGGCATCGCGTCTGCCTAAACTGCCACCAAGGGCAATCGGTTTACCAGTCACCACACCTGTAGCGGTGCGTCCTTGATTCATGCTGTAGGTGTCCATCATCCAAGCCATAGTTAAATCGTTGGTGTTGACATCGGGGGCTGGAATGTCTTTGTCTGGTCCAATAATAAAGTTAATTTCCGAGGTGTAGCGCCGAGTCATTTTCTCGAGTTCTCCACGCGATAATTTTCGTGGGTCTACCCGAATCCCGCCTTTAGCGCCGCCGTAAGGCAGATTTACTGCCGCGTTTTTAACTGTCATCCAAGCCGAAAGTGCCATCACTTCCGAAAGTGTTACATCTTGGTGATAACGCACACCGCCCTTACCGGGTCCTCTGGAACTGTTGTGCTGTACGCGGTAGCCTTCAAAATGGGCAATACTGCCGTCGTCGAGTTGAATTGGTACATCCACGATCAAAATGCGTTTTGGACGCTTTAAGGTCTCAACCCAATACGCCAATTTGCCAAGGTACGGGGTTACACGATCCACTTGTTCGAGGTAAATTTCCCAAGGTCCAAGATTATCCTGATTTAAGTAAGAAGGAACTTCATGTTGGTGCATATTTAGTCTCCTGTGAAGGGAAGGGCTAGGGATAAAGGGTTGGGGTTTCCTTTTTACCTACCTTACGGATAAAGCCCTCGCAAATTGGTACTTTCGTTGATTCGGCTGACTGCCAGAATAAAAGCGGCTTGGCGCAAATTGACATTGCGCTCCAGTTTTACAGAGTACACACTGTCTAGGGCGTGTTGAATGTGTTGTTCTAAGTTGCTGCGAATTTCGTCTTCTGTCCAGTAGAGGTTGTTGAAGTCTTGTACCCATTCGTAATAGGAAACAGTGACTCCACCTGAATTAGCGAGGTAATCGGGGATGATCACACGTCCTTCGCGCTCGAGAATGGTATCGGCTTGTCTGGTAATAGCATGATTTGCGCCTTCAGCAATAATCTGGGCTTCGATTTTGGCGGCGTTAGCAGCGTGAATTGCACCTTCTCGCACGGCTGGCACGAGAATATCTACAGGTAGGGTCAGCAGCGATTCGTGGTCTATGCGTTTTGCACCATTAAACCCCATAATTGTACCGTGCTGATTTTTATGTTCAAGTAGGGCTGGAATGTCAAAGCCATCATGGGCATAAATCGCGCCGCTCGAGTCGGAAACGGCTACAATTCGCACGCCGCGTTCATATAAACCTAGGGCAGCGTAGCGTCCGACCATGCCAAAACCTTGAATAGCAGCACTGGCTTTTTCTAAGTTAATGTTTTCGCGCTTCGCAACCCCAAAAATGCTGTAGGCAATGCCACGTCCGGCTGCTTCGACCCTGCCGATACTGCCACCCATGGCTACAGGCTTACCAGTGACTACACCCGTCACCGTGCTACCTTTGTTTTGGCTGTATGTATCCATGATCCATGCCATGATTTGTTCGTTTGTGCCAGTATCGGGTGCGGGGATGTCTTTGTCGGGTCCGATCAAATCCACCAGTTCAGAAGTGTATCGGCGGGTCATACGTTCGATTTCGGGCTTTGATAGGGTTTTGGGGTCTACATCTATACCGCCTTTTGCTCCGCCAAATGGTAGGTTCATAACGGCACATTTGATTGTCATGGCGGCGGCTAAGCCGCGTACTTCATCAAGGTTTAAGCCTGCTCGGTAACGGATTCCACCCTTAGAAGGTCCGCGTGAAATACTGTGTTGAACGCGGTAGCCTGTAAAAAAACGCACACTACCATCGTCCATTCGGGCAGGTACGGAAACGGTGGTCATGCGTTTTGGGTGACGTAGGTACTCAAGGGTTTCTGAACTGGCTCTAAAGTATTGCTGGCTGGTTTCGATTTGGTCAATAAAGGCGTGCCAGAGGTTTAAGTCCTCGACTTGGGATTCGCTTTGAGCTTGCGGCTCGTGTTGGTTCATCTGTCCTCCGGAGGGTGTGACAAATCCTTGAGCTTGACTCGAGGATTGAAGATTGTGCTTCGATGCAAGAGATTATACACCCCTTGCAAACGTTTGTTTGGTTAATGCCTGATGAGACCCTCTATTCAGATTTCAACCAAGCGAGCTATGGGCAACTCAACCAAGTGACGTATGGGCAACTCAACCAAGTGAGCTACTTGGGCTACGCGGTGCTTTTAAGCGCCCCAATAAATCCATAGCCGCTACAGGTTTAGAAAAATAGTACCCTTGTGAACGATCCACAGCTAAGTCACGCAATGCCAAAAATTGCGCTCTGGTTTCCACACCTTCAGCCACAACACTCATTCCAACATGTCTCGCTAGTAAAACAATCAGTTTCACCAAAGACCAACCAGAATCGCCCGGCTCGAGATGTGAAACAAAACTACGATCTATTTTTAAGGAATTGACAGGTAGTTTTTGTAAATACGCTAGGCTCGAGTATCCCGTTCCAAAGTCATCAATCGCGGTTTGAATTCCTTGGGCTTGTAAACGCTGCAAGCGCTCGGCTGCTAGTGCGGTATCGTTCATTAAAGCACTTTCGGTGACTTCAAGTTCAAGCGCTTTTGGGTCAAAATTGGTTTCTCGCAGCACCTTTGATACCGTATCTGAAAAATCAGTTCGCATTAATTGCTGCACATCTATGTTGACTGCCAAAGCCACATTTAAGCCGTCACGTCGCCACTCACCGACTTCTTGACAGGCTTTGCGTAAAATCCATTCACCCATTGGCACAATCAAGCCAGACTCGAGTGCAACGGGTAAAAACCGCCCCGGTGGGACTAAGCCTTCTTGTGGGTGTTGCCAGTAAAGCAAAGCCTCGACCACAATGACTTGCTGTGCAGCATTTACTTGAGGTTGGTAACGCACCACAAATTCGTTGCGTTCAAGCGCACGACGTAAAGAGACTTCGGTGTTTAAGCGCTCTTTAGCAAGGCTGTTCATGGCAGGGTCAAAACGCTTAAAATTGCTTTTCCCACTGCGTTTAACCCCATTCATGGCAGTATCGGCGTTTCGTAGTAGAATCGTGGCGCTTATACCATCGTCTGGGTAAATGGCTGCGCCAATACTGGCGGATAAAAAAAGTTCTACCCCACGTAAGGATAGCGGATAGGACAAGGCTTTGAGCATTTCTTTAGCCATCGCTTCGGCTTCTGAGACTTGCTCGAGATGATGAACCACCAAAGTAAATTCATCGCCACCCGGACGCGCCAATAAGTCTCTAGACGGCAAGATGGTACGCCAACGATCAGTTACTGTACGCAGCACCTCATCGCCGACTTCATGTCCAAGGGTGTCGTTGATGCGCCGAAAACCATCCAAATCTATTTGTAGCACCGCCAATTTCCAACCGCGTTGCTGTGCGACCTTTAAGGCACTCTCGAGATGACGCTCGACTCCATAGCGATTAGGTAAATTGGTCAGGGTATCGGTGCTGGCTTGGTCATCCAAACGATCAATTAAGGTACTTCGCTCAATCACCAGTGTGGCTAAACGCGCCACGTTCTCAAAATGCTCGAGTTGACTCGGGGTTGGGGCGCTGTTGCGTGAAAAATGCAGTTCAAGCGCTCCAATCACTGCACCATCGGCAGAAGAAATTGGCACTGCCCAAGAACTGACCACCCCACTCATCAGCATTGCCCTGTCCATATTGATCCAACGAGGGTCGTCTTGAATCGCTTCAACCACGGCTGGAACAGCCTCGAGAATCGCATAAGAAGCCGTCCCATGCCCTAAACCAATGGGTACACCATCGAGTAAGGAACGCACCAATGGTCGCCAATTTGGAGCGACTTGTAAGACCAAACGATCCCGTTGGCGCATGAACACACCTGCGGTTGCCCCTGCAAAAATCTTTTCAAGTAACCCCGTCAAGGTTTGTAGGGTTTCGTTTAATGGCGCTCCACGCAATGCCAACTCGAGAACTCGATTACGATACGCCTCTAAAAGTTCGTTGCTTTTGCGTTGGGTAATATCACGCCGCCACGAGACACGATTGGTGATCACACCAAGTTCATTGCGAATCGGTACAATCGAAAGTTGTACCCAAAGCGGTGTGCCATCTTTTTTATACTCAACAATTTCTAAGTCAACTGATTTGCCAAGCCGCAAATCGGCTTTGGCACGGTGATACATGTCAGTATCGCCATATGTACCACGCAGCAGACTGGCGGTTTGACCAAGCGATTCTTGCGGAGAAAAACCCATTAGATTAGAAAAAGCTGCATTGATAAAAATTATTTTTGAATTCTGCTCGTTACCATCGTCTGGAACAGTAATTTCACTAATCACAACACTCTCATCGGCATTTAGTACCGCCGACTCAAAAAGTTGTAAGCGCTGATCGAATTCAGAGAGCGTAGCTTGATCCTCGGCTCGAGCTTGGGTTTGCTTTTTAGATTGCTGGCGCAAAAAACCATTCTCGAGGATCGAAGCCACCAGTACCGCCAAACGCTCGAGTTGCACCACTTGGGCTGGAGTGAGTTGCACCGCTTGGCGGTACATCAGCATTAAGACCCCTGCTACTGTACCTTCTAAAATCACAGGCACAGCCGCCACTACCGAAACAGATTGTTGAATCGTGCGTTCCGACCAATGCGGATATTGTTGTACCACCAAAGGCTCAACACTTGCCCAGACGCGCCCAGGCACATCCACACCTTTTTCAAAGCCAGCCGCAATCTCTAAAGCCATACCTTCTGCCAGTACGCGCTGCATTGAAGTCCCAGCCACTACATAAAGTGCCACACCATCGGGTATAAAAACTGTAGAACACAATGCCATGATTGTTTGTAAAGCATCACGGTCAGAAGAAAGCGGTTTTGAAACTTGCATAGCTTCTATTATGCCTTAAACTTTTGTAAATTGTGGTATAATTTGGCTTCGCGTATCAAACCTTTTCGCAAAACCAAACTTTGGATTGGTCACAACCATACACTAAAGGGAGTATTGTCACTCACATGGCTCGCATTCACCCAAACTCAACCGAACAACTCCCTAATCCCTCTAAGGTCTGGCGGACTGAGCCTCAGATCAACAACTTTTTGTTAGGTTCATGGAATGCAGCTTCGGCACGACAAGCATGGACGAGTTTTGTGGTCAGCCCAGACCAACGGGTAAAAATAACCGCAGGGAGCAAAGTGATGAGTGGACTGGTCGAAAGTCATGCAAGCGGTAAATTACTACTGACCTTATATGCTGGGGCTGGCGAAAGCACCGTTCAACTCGAGGGTATGTGGCACATTAGCGGACAAGAACTTCGACTCGAGTTCAAAGCCACTGATATGATTTTTGTGCAGACCAAAGCCACGAACCATTAGCTTCTGGTGTCTCAGACGGATTTCTCGAGTTTTATTGTGTTGTCTCGAGAACAGAAGCCCGCATTGCCTCGAGAGCCGCATCTAAACCAGTCGTTTTTAAGCCGCTTCCTTGGGCTAAATCTGTTTTTCCGCCACCTTTACCATCAATAAACGGCAAGCCAAGCGCTAAAATATCCCGCGCTTGGGTTTTGGTATTACGCCCACAAGTCACCGCCAAAAGTGCCTTTGAACCATCCATTGCCCCCAAAATAGCAATCAGGTTTTCACGCAAAATACAGGCTTTGGCAAGCTCTGGCAATAGCGTCGCATCGTCTAGGATATGCACCACCACACCACGCAGAAAACTCGAGGCAATCCGGGCTGCCAATTGAGTCCGAAGCAGCGAAATTTCTAGTTTGCAAGCCCCGAGTTCATTCAAGGCTGCTAGGGTGCGTTCAGGTACTTTGTCCAAGCCACTCGAGAAACGCAAACCCAAAGAAGCCACAAAATCGTGTTTGAGACGGTAATCTTCAAGCAAACGTGTTCCGCAATTAAAATAAATTCTGGTGGCTGTGCCTTTAATCCGTTCAATTTTAAGGATTTTAAGAAGTCCGACTTCGGAACTTTTACTGGTGTGTGTTCCACCACAAGCGGTGTAATCAAAATCCCCAATTTGTACCACCCGAATCAGACCTTGTACTTTTGACGTGCGGCGCAATGGAACGGTATGGATTTCTGAATCTGGCACTTCATAGGTGCTGATTGGCAGCGCCGCCATAATCGCGTCATTAACCATCTTTTCGGCTTGCATTGCCATTTCCCAAGTTGTGACTTCAGTCAAATCCAAAGTACAAACCGAGTGTTCCATATTGACCGCCAAAACATGCCGACCAAGACGAAAAAAAGCCTGTCCAAGCAAATGCTCGCCTGTATGCTGCTGCATCGCATCAAAACGCCGCGCCCAATCAAGCTGACCGTGTACCTCTGCGCCAAGACTTAAATCGGTATCCAAATGATGCCAAATTTTTCCATCTTCAAAACTGGTTTTTTGTACGGGTAAGCCATTTAATGTGCCAAGGTCATAAACTTGTCCGCCGCCACTGGGGTAGAATGCCGTTTGAGACAGACAAACTGAGCCTTCTCGAGCCTGAACAACGACAGCCTCAAACGAAGATAAATAAGCATCAGAACGAAATAATTGAACAGTCATCACAAGCCCTCACTCGAGAATACGATACATCTCACTCGAGAATACAACGTGCTGGAGCGCCATCTGCACCCTCTAAGTTGAGTGGTAAACAGACCAAACGATACCGCCCAGCTTTAACTCCATCCAAAGCCAGACTTTCGAGAATACAAACCCCACTTTTAGCCAATGCCGCATGACCGGGTAACTCGGTGCTGGTCAGTGTATCAGCGCTTGGTGCATCCGTGCCGATTAAATCAATCCCGTGTTGCGCCAAGAATGGCGGTAAACTTGGGCTGACGACTGCCCACTCGAGCGGAAAAGACTGCCACACATTTGGCTGCCCCGTATAAAACAAAACCTTGGTAATCCCAGTCAAATCGGTATTCTCGAGCAAGGCTGGTCTGAGTTCAGTTGCACCAACCGCATCCACCACCACGCACGCACCAACCCATGTCTCGAGTGGCACTTGATCAAGTTTTAAGCCAGATTCGAGGTAATGCCACGGTGCATCTACATGCGTTCCCGTGTGGGTACTCATGCTTATTGCCCCAACATTGACGGGCGCACCATCGGCAATTTTGACTGGCACAGTATACGAGACTGGTGTATCCCCAATCCAATTTGGACTAGAATTTGAGATTCGGCGTGTAATATCAATCATAAGACCGCCTCGAGCAGCACCCAATCCGCCATTTGTTCACGCCTAAGCACCTTAAAACCATGCTCGAGTAACGCATTTAACACCAAGTTCTCACGCCCACTCGAAGTATCCCAAGTGATTTGCTCAGCCGCATCAGCCTGTTCAGTCCCCGCTAAAATACCCGTAAGAATTAAACGCCCATCATTTGCCAAAGCTGATTTATACTGCGGCATAAGCATCGCATGAAGCTCCGCAAATAAATTTGCCACGACCACATCAAACGGCGCAAACGGCAACATATCCCCCAGAACCCCTGCTTGAAAATGAACTTGGACATTGTTCTGCACAGCATTCTCGAGCGCAACTCTTAGGGTAGTGGCATCATTGTCCACACCAAAAGCCTCTGCCCCAAGTTTAGCCGCGACCATTGCCAGAATTCCCGTACCCGCCCCAACATCTAAGACTTTTTTGCCTTTGAGTGGTACGCCCTGCAAAGCTAAAATTGCCATATGGGTTGTCTGGTGCTGCCCCGTCCCAAACGCCAAACCCGGTTCAAGCAACAACTGCACCTTGGCATGACCAGCCGGCTCGAGCCACGGCGGAGTAATGGTCACATCACCTATTGTTACAGGTAGAACACTGGCACGATACGCCGCTATCCAATCGGTATCATCGGCTTTTGTCCATGTGCCAGCAAAAGGTAGCGGAATTTGCGCCTCAAAAAAAGCCAGCACCGAACCATCATCTTCGGTTAAACCCTGACAGCCAGCATCCCACAAGTCTGGGGTAATCGCATCTAAATTCTCGAGCGTTCCAAGCAAACGATAAATGTACACCCACGCATTCTAAACGGCTCGAGATAAAAAAGCCTAAGAAAAACGCAATTGGTTACGAACTCCCCCCAGTGCGGAGCGCTGACCCCCTCAACGAGGGGGTCGCCGAAGGCGGGGGGAGTGTGTCAGAGCTTACTTCATGTGCTACACCCTAAAAATGCCACCAAACAAAAAAGGGCAAACACGAAGTTTGCCCTTACAATCATCCAACTGCTTAGCGACGTAAGCCAAGGCGTTCAATCAATTTCTTGTAGGCTTCTGGGCTGTTCTCGCGCATATAGCGGGATAAACGATTGCGTTGACCGACAAGGAGTTGCAATCCACGTTGACCGTGCTTGTCTTTTTTGTTGCCATTTAGGTGGCTGGACAAGTTGTTGATCCGGTGGGTCAGAACAGCAATTTGAACTTGGGTGCTGCCTGTGTCGCCCTCGAAGGTGGCGTAATCCTTAATCACTTTGGTTTTTTCGGCTGGTAAAAATGACATTTGTAATACCTCTTTTTTTTAAGTCCGGCAAGCTCGAGCCACGCTAAAGGTGCGTACCCTTACTCCCGCGAGTTGGAAAAGTATCATAATTGGCTCGAGATGACAAGGGCATAAAGGGTATGCTGGTAAGAATGAGTGTTTCTAATCAACGCATCATCTCGAGCCTAAGAAGCGCTTATGGGCGTTACGAGAAACAATCTAAGCAGTGGATAACAGATTTTACCAAGCAAGGTGGGCAGGTTTTTTGTCAGGCTGGATGTGCCAATTGCTGTAATTTCCCAATTCAAATCAGTCTTGCCGAAGCTGTGTACACGGCTCATTTACTCAATCCAGCACAAATGGCAGCCATGCAAGTCCATGCGGCTCGAGTCATTAAAAACGCCCAAACCGCCTCGAGTTGGGATGCGTATTTTTGGCAACACCGCACACAGGTCGGTTTCTGCCCACTCCTAGACCAAACCACAGGTAACTGCACTGCCTACGAAGCCCGTCCAGCCCGATGCCGCGATACTTACAGTGCTTTTGATTCTCATTACTGTAAAGTTGGTACGCTCGAGCAGATGAGTAAACAAGAAACTCGAGTTTTTGGGCAGCAAATTAAAGCCAATCCAGCCACCGATGGCACAAGTCATTACATCGCACCACTCGAGGAAATGGGTGAAAGCATTTGGAAAGTCGCCAGTCAAGCCATGCGACAAGAATGGGGTTTAGAAATCTGGGGCGATTACTGGATACTGACCAGCCTAGCGAGTGACCAGATATTCATGGATTTCATTCGGGCAGGGGAAACCAAAAAAGCCATTTCTCGAGCCAAAACACTTAAACTTTGGCATCTTGAAATTGTGCAAATCGAGGAGGTGAGTAAGTGAATCTCGAGGAGCTACAAAATACATGCAGCACTTGCACGGCTTGCAAACTTTCCAGCACCCGCACCCAAGTGGTTTTTGGTATGGGCAACCCAAATGCGCGGCTGATGCTGATAGGCGAAGGACCCGGACAAGAAGAAGACCGCACGGGCAAACCATTTGTTGGACAGGCTGGACAACTCTTAGACCAGATACTTGGGGCAGTTGGGATTACTCGAGACGAGGTTTATATTGCCAATGTTGTCAAATGCCGCCCACCAAACAATCGAAACCCAGAACCAGACGAAATAATTGCTTGTGAGAACTGGTTGCTCGAGCAGATTCGGTTTATTCAGCCACAAATTATTATTACGCTTGGCAACGTTCCGACCCAATGGGCATTGGGAACGACACTGGGCATCACCAAAACCCGAGGGACTTGGACAGAATTTAAGAAACTTAGCGCACCCATACCGCTTCTACCAATGTTTCACCCAGCCTATTTATTACGCAACGCAGTACGAACCACAGGCGGACCCAAATGGCTAACATGGCAAGATATTAAAGCTGTCAAAGAAAAATTAGAGCAGTTACCCGATAAAAAAGAAGTGACGCTCGAGATTGAGCAAATCAAATTGTTCTAAAGTTAAACTGACACCAAAGAGACTTGAGGCATTCTGCCACAGCAAATTTGTTACCCTGTCCCTCATGACCAACACCGATTTTCTGGGTTTAATTCATAGCTTGACTGCCGCCGCCGAAACCAGTTTGGGACAATTCAATGCCCTGACCGCCCGTATGAACCGTGACGGCGTGACCCGCAACCGCACAACCGCCGAACGTAGCTTGCGCCTACTCGAGATGCTGGTTGTCAAAACCCGAGGCAACTTAAACTTAGAGGAAGCCAAGACCTTAACCGAAGCGGTTGGCAGTGTCAGTACACTCCTCGCCAATTCGCCACTCGAGAAAGCCGAGGCATAAAATGAAAGCTGTGATTCAACGCGTGAGCAGCGCCAGTGTGACCGTGGACAATAAGCTCGTCTCGAGTATCGAACAGGGTTTTTTGGTACTGATTGGCGTAAAAAAAGGCGACACTCGAGAAGACGCGACTTACTTGGCACGTAAAATTGCCAAGTTACGGGTTTTTAATGACGACGCGGGTAAAATGAACCTCAGTCTCGAGCAGATTGGTGGGGCGGTTTTGGCTGTTTCACAATTTACGCTGTACGCCGACACTCGCGGCGGAAATCGCCCAAGTTTTATTGAAGCTGCCAGCAGCGACGACGGAAGGCGATTGTACAAAGAATTCTGTGAAGCCCTACGCAACCAACAACTCGAGGTGCAAGAAGGGATTTTTCAAGCCGACATGAAAATTAGTTTATTAAACGATGGTCCTGTGACGATTATTATTGACTCGAGTGACCGTGGCAAACCGTAGTAGAATACCTCATGCCCGAAGAAACCAAAGTCGTGACTCCGCCGCTCGAGGATAAAATTGTTGTCACTCAACATAGTCTATTGCTGAACGGCAAAAAACTCGAGTACACCGCCAAAACCGGCACAATTGTCTTGCGTTCCGAATCCGAAAAAGATGGAGTTTCGGAGGGCGACAAAGACCAAGCTCAACTGTTTTTTATTGCCTACACCTTGAACGGCGCGGATAAAACCCGTCCGATTACATTTTGTTTTAATGGCGGACCCGGAAGCTCGAGTGTCTGGCTGCACATGGGGGCGTTTGGTCCGCGTAAAGTCGTCATGGGTGATGTAGGTGCGCTCACCCCGCCACCATTTGGTCTCGAGGACAACGCCCATTCTTTACTCGAGCATTCGGATTTGGTCTTTATTGACCCAGTTGGCACGGGTTTCTCGAGGGTGATTAAAGGCGAAAAAGCCAAGGATTTTTACGGCTTTAGTAGGGATATTGAATCGGTCGGAGATTTTATTCGCTTGTTTGTCACACGAGAAAACCGTTGGTTATCGCCTAAATTTTTGGCTGGCGAAAGTTACGGCACAACAAGGGCGAGTGGGTTAGCAGGCTACTTGCAAGAACGACACGGGATGTATTTGAACGGAATTATTCTGGTCTCTACGGTACTGGATTTTTCGACCATCAAATTTGAACTCGGCAATGACTTACCGCATACCTTGTACTTACCGACTTTTGCAGCAACTGCCTATTATCATGGCAAAACCAAAGGCGTTGCACTCGAGACGCACCTTAAAGAAGCCGAAGATTTTGCGGGTAGCACCTACCAAACTGCGCTTTTTAAGGGAAGTCGTTTAGATGGCAATGAACGAAGCAAAGTGACCAAAGAAGTGGCGCGTTTAACAGGAGTCAGCCGAGAATTTGTTGAACGCAGTGATTTACGGCTCGAGATTATGCGCTTTTGCAAAGAACTGATGCGTGACCAAGGCAAGACTGTCGGGCGTTTAGACTCGAGATTTAAGTCCTCAGACCGCGATTCGGCAGGGCAGCATTTTGAATTCGACCCGAGTTACGCCGCAATTCAAGGGGCGTACACGGCTGCCTTTAACCATTATGTACGAACCGAACTTGGTTTTGAAACTGATACAGCCTACGAAATCCTAAGTTGGAAAGTCTGGCAACCGTGGTCATACAAAGAATTCGAGAATAAATACGTCAATGTTGCCGAAACCCTGCGTAAAGCCATGAATATCAATCCCAACTTGCGGGTTATGGTCTTAAATGGTTACTACGATCTAGCCACACCGTACTGGGCTTCGGATTATGTGTTTGACCATTTAGCAATTCCCACGCACCTTCGAGCCAACCTCGAGACCACCTACTATCAAGCTGGACACATGATGTATGTTCACCAGCCCAGCCTCGAGCAGATGGCAAGCGACATGGCAGGGTTTATCTCGAGAAGTGTGGCTTAACGCCTGTCTTTTAATGTTTCGATGGCTTGCAGAATTTCGTGTTCTGAATTGGCAATATCGGCTGCCAGTTCATCGCGGACTTTTTCTATACGGGTCACTAAACCTTCTAAGCTCTGGGCGGTACTAGGGAGCGGTACTGGTGCGTCTTTTTGCGTCAGCCCAGCAAATAAGCCTTTTTTGACTGGGGCAACCCCACCAACTCGAGCCAGAATATCTTGAGTCGCGGTTTCTAATTGGGCTTGTAATTGGGCAAAACGCCCAGCTTCTTTTTCGTCTAAATGACGGCGGGTTTCCTCGAGCTTGGTCAGGTAATCGGCGCTCTTGGCTTTTTGGCGGGTACTCGAGAGATACCACAGGAGGCTGTACACGGCAGCCAACACAATCAGCGAAACACAACCGTATAAGCGCATTGGCAGGGTTTGTTTGCCAAAAAAAGGAATCACAACTTGGGTTGTGGTACGCAGTGAATCAATGTTGGCAAAAGCAAAAACAATCACCAAAACCAGCACCAGCACAAATAAAAAATTGTATAAACGCATGTACACTTTCCTCCGTTCTCGAGTATGCAGCTTTTAGAGTCTGGTCACAACCATCAAAATGCTAGGCTATGATGTGCGGCACACAACATTTACGAACCAAACCGAAAGCCGCAGTGCTTACAGACCTTGGCTTGGTTTTTGATTTCTTCAGAGCAATCTGGACAAGTTTTTGCGCCTCGAGTACGCTGACCCATTTTGGTTTTTGAAAACCATCCCAGCAACACAGGAAAAATAATCATCACCAGCACCAAGCCGCTTAATTCCAGTTCGGGTTTAGGCATAAAACTTGCCCAGACCAAACCGCCTAAAATTGCGCCCAGCCACGCACCAAATCGTTCTCCAAGTAAATTCCGCCCTAGGCTCGAGAAAATCGCTACCCAAACCAGAAACCAAAAATACCTCGAGCCTAAAATCGGACGAAGTGCTTCTGGCACTGGATTTAAGGAAAGCACACCATCCAAGACCTTTTGCCAACCAGCCGCAATTGCATTTTGCATACTCTGTACTGGGTTCATGGCTTAGTCTACTCGAGAACTTCTCTTAGGCTACGTTCTCGCAATCTGTCAGGGATTAGACTGTCTCATGGATTTCCAACAAAAACTCGAGAACCTAGCGACGCTGGCTGTACGAATTGGCAATAACATTCACCCCAATCAGCGTTTGTACATCCGCGCCCCGCTCGAGTCTGCACCGCTTGTGCGTTTAATTGCTCGGGCAGCTTATAAAGCAGGGGCAAGTTTAGTGGATACCATCTGGATGGATGATTTAAGCACCTTAGAGCGCCTAAATCACAGTGCCGAAGCCAATTTATCCGAGGTCTCAGAACTTCGTTACCAAGCCATGGAATCTGCCTGTGAGCGCGGTGATGCCTACTTGAGTATTCTTGCCAATGACCCTGCCGCCTTTGAACATACCGACCCAAATCGGGTCTCGATGATGAGGCGAGCCATGGGAATGCGCGGCAAAAAAGTGATGGAATTATTTGGTTCTGGACAAGTCAATTGGAGCATCATTGCTTACGCTGTGCCAAGTTGGTCTAAACGAGTTTTCCCAGACCTCCCCCAAGCCGAAGGATTAGAAAAACTCTGGGATGCCATTTTTATGGTTTCTCGAGCCGACCAACCCGACCCTGTAAGTGCTTGGCAAACCCATTTAACCGACCTTGAAGCCCGTCGTGACTACCTAAATAAGCAACATTTGCGCCGTCTCGAGTTACACGCCCCCGGCACAGACTTAAGCATTGAATTACCCAAACTGCACCGTTGGGAAGGCGGCTCGAGCCGCACCAGCAACCCCAAGCACCCAATGCCAATTCAGTACGTGCCGAACATCCCCACCGAAGAAGTGTTCACCATGCCGCACCGTTACGGCGTGAACGGCTCAGTGCGTTCGACCAAACCACTATCGTTTAATGGGCAAATCATAGATGGCATTCACATGACCTTCAAGGATGGTAAAGCGATTGTCGCAGGGGCAGCCACAGGCGAGGATATTCTGC
>JBEGTV010000015.1:0-14618 GCA_041179225.1 Deinococcota bacterium
TCACTGCCTTAGAAGTACGGGCATTACATCCACAACTCGGTGCGATGCTGCTTCGTACTGCGGACGGTGATGCTCGAGTGGCACAAATTATCGAACGACACCACAAACCACAAGACGATGCCGATGCTGCTTGGATTCATGCGGTGGATGAACTCGAGTGAGAGCAGGCGAAGGCAAAAACGGGTATTTTCCTCTTTCCTCGAGTAGTAAACTAGCCTGTGATTCCGCATTTGTACGTCCATGTTCCGTTCTGCCCGACCATTTGTCCTTATTGCGATTTTCATGTTCTCGAGCGGCGTAGTGGGCTGGTCGAGGCGTTTTTGACGCAACTCGAGGTGGATGCCAGTCAGTTGGTGGTTGAGCATGGGGCTTATGCGCTAAAAACCTTGTATGTTGGGGGTGGTACGCCGTCTTTTTTGCGAGATGCCGAACTCGAGATTTTAGTGGGTATTATTAAAAAGCACTTTGGTTGGGCGAGTCTTGAAGCGACGCTTGAGGTGAATCCGGGGACGGTTAGTGCGGCTCGAGCCGCGCACTGGTGGGATTTGGGTTTTACCAGAGTCAGTGTTGGGGTGCAAAGTACACAAGATGCGGTGCTGAAATTTTTGGGACGCACCCACAATGCCCGCCAAGCCTTAGATGCCCTCGAGACGTTGCAGGCTGCTGGGTTTGCGGTTAGTGCTGATTTAATTACGGCTGTTCCCAATCAGGATTTAGCTAAGGATATTGGTACGCTTGGGGCTTTGGGTTTGGATCATATTTCTTGTTACACCTTAACCATTGAAGAAGGAACCCCGTTTTATAAACAAGGGGTTAAAGTGACCGAGGAAGCCGAATCCTTTGCCCTCGAGACTGCTGAACCGATGTTAGCGGAATTTGGTTTAGCGCGTTATGAGGTCTCGAATCATGCTAAGAAAGGTTTTGAATCCAAGCATAACCTTGCGTATTGGCAGAATAATTTTTATTACGGTCTTGGGGCTGGAGCGGCTGGGCATTATCCACATCCGTCTGAACAGTTTATTGCCATGCGTCGCACCAATCCTTTTTTGCATTCTTGGCTTGAAGGAAATCGTGGCGAGACCGAACTGATTTCTCGAGTTGAATTTATTACCGATGCGCTTTTTAATGGTTTGCGATTACGCCAAGGTCTGAATATTCAAGAACTCTCGAGCCGAGCGGGACTGGATGCGAAAACGCATTTTGCAAGTGCTTTTGCGGTTTGTGAAAGTAAGGGCTGGCTCGAGTGGGAGGCGGATACCGTGCGTTGTACAAAAGCAGGTTGGTGGGTTTTGAATCGAGTGGTTTCTGAATTTTTGTTATGAAGAGTGGCATGACAATTGGATTACTCGAGTGGCATGACAATTGGATTGCTCGAGTGGTATGACAATTGGATTACTCGAGTGGTATGACAATTGGATTGCTCGAGTGGTATGACAATTGGATTACTCGATTTTTAAGGTCAAAATTTTTTCTTGTTGTTTATGCCAGAGTTTCACTTTGACAGACTGCCCAATTTTTTTGCGGCGAAGCACTCGGTGATAGTCACGTAGGGTTTCCATAACTAAACCATCCATCTCGAGTAATCGGGTTTGGGCTTTCGGCTCGAGTTTAATGCCTGCGCGTTCTATTACTCCACCTTTTTTAATTTGGTCAATGCCTAAGCCCATTTTTTCACTTTGGGAAACCCGAATGCCAATACCGGGTAATTCAAGTTGAGTTCCTTGCTGCATTTGTAAAAGCCACGGACGTAAACCAAAAAGTGGGACTAAATAAGAAATTCGACTCAAGGCATCTTGCGAGTAACCAATGCCCACGCCAATCACTTTTCCAGCAAAATTTAGTACCGCTCCGCCAGAATCGCCGGGGTCTATTGGCACATTAGAAAGCATGACTCGGGTTGGAATCAGTAATTCTTCATTTTGAATGTAGCCTTGAACTGCGCCATAGCGTGGTTGAATAAAGTCGTTGCCACTGTTGCCAACTTCGACCAGTGGATCATTGATTTTGGCTTCTTGTTCGGTTTCTATTTCTAAAAACTCGACTGGACGAGCAACCCGCACTTTAATCATCGCTAAATCTCTGGATTCATCAAAACCAATCACTTGAGCGGGCAGCAATTCTTGTTTGGTGGTTAGAACCTCGAGTTTATCTATGCCTACCACAGCGTGATAAGCAGTTAAGGCATAACCATCTTTGGAAATAAAGAACCCACTGGCACGTCCAGTGCGGCTGTAATAAAAATTATCGTCTTTACTGACTTGTAACGAACGCAATTGCAGCATGGCTGGTCGAGCCGCCACAAATGCGCCCTGCATAAGCTGCTCGAGTTTTGCGGCGGAAGGTGGCTTAAAGGTGGGTTCTTTAGCTCGAGGGTACAGCCAATAGCCCGCCACCAAAACGAGTATCAACAACCAGAACCAGATTTTTTGATGTGGCATGGTCGCCCTTGATGGTTCATTTGATTGGCAAGAAATCTACTTAATGCTTAAAGTTCGTATCCCATGGCTTTTTGTACCATCCCAATGACGTTGGCTTGGTTGAGCGGATTGGTGCTGTCAGTTTCCGTCCCAAATTTTAGGGCTGCTTCGCCATTCACCACATCAGCAAAATGCTCGAGTAGGCGCTGGTAACGGTTGGCTTGCTCGGTTTTTTCAGTTGCACCATTTAAGACCAAAGTACCGATTTCTTGGGCTGGGTGGACAAATTGCGGCAATTCGAGAATCCCTTTTGAACCAACAATCTCGAGGTGCTGACGGTTGGGCATAGCAATGGAGCATTCAAATACAGCGTGAGCATTGCTAAATTCGAGGATTGCACTGGTGGTTATGTCCGAGTGTTCCTCACTTTTTGTGACCCCACCGATTCGCGCTCGAGCCGTGGCTTGGGTGGGTGTTTCACCTAGCAGTAACAATGTGGCGTTAATGCAGTAACAGCCTAGGTCGTAGAGTGCGCCGCCACCGTAAGAACGTACCCAACGAATATTTTCGGGTTGTTCGAGCGGGAAAGAAAAACTTGAACGGATTAAACGAATTTCGCCTAGGACACCACTGTTTATGATTTCTTTGGCTCGAGTAAATTGTGGGTGGTGACGGTACATAAAGCCTTCCATTGCCAGTAAACCCTTGGCTTTGGCGGACTCGAGAATTTGTGTGACTTGTAGCGGGTTTAAGCCCATTGGTTTTTCGATGTAGACATGCTTACCAGCTTCAAGGGCTTTTAATGCCCAAGGCAAATGCAAATGGTTTGGCAGTGGGATATAAACCGCATCTATGTCCGATTCAAGCAGGGCTTCGTAACTGGTTATTTGTCCAACTTCGAGTTTTTGCGCTTGGATTTGGGCTTTATCCGGGTTTTGCGTACCAATGGCAACACATTCAATGTTTTTAGCGGCGTGCATTGCGGGAATGACGGCATTGTTGATTTTTGCTGCACCAAGAACACCAAAACGAATTGTTTTCATTTGATAAGTTTAACAGTTTTTTGATAAGCAAATACCGTCGGTTTAGTTTACCGACGGTATCTCGGGATCAGTTTAAGCTAAACGTGATTGGTTTGGCTTGGAACGATTTGCGAGTACCCACAATCCAAACATTAGTCCGCCACCAAGAAGACATGCCAATAAGGTGATGTTTCTAAAAAATTCAACGGTTTTAACTTGAATGGGATAAATTTTATTTTCACGCAAGTAAACATCGTTTAAGAGTTTAGCCCCTTGATCGCCTGTACCCTCAAGGAAGGCTTTGGCATCTAAGGCAAGGAATTTTTGAGGACTACCAAGCAAGACACGTTCACCACTATCACCAAATAACTCGGCGGCTTCTAGTTTTTCGGCTCGCTGTGCAAAAACAGCATCTCGAGTGAGAATACTCGAGGCAATTACGCCACCCAAAGCCAAGACCACGGCAAGCAAGGCAAGACTTAAGAACACAGTTTTGAAGTTAGCTAATTTCATAGGCGCTCACAAAAAGAGTACGGGGTATAGCTTCGGTGCGTGTGTAGTGCAGCCAACGCAATTACTTATTGGTGGCAATGGTTTTCAAGGTAATTTCAATTTGTTCTGCCACACGTCCAGCCGAAATGGTTGGGTGTTTGACATTGTAATCAGCTAATTTAACTTTGAATTTAGCATTGACAGCCAATGAATCCCCTGCGATACGGGCGGAAGCTGTGGCTGCATTGGCAGGGGTGATTTTAATTGTGGCTACGGTAATCATGGCTTTGGTAACACCGTTCATGGTGAAATTTCCAGTGATACGGTAATCGTTGTTACGCATAAATTGGACTCTGGTGGCTTGGAACTTAATTTCGGGGTTCTTATCAAAATTAAACCAATCTGGACTCCGCATGTGTTCATTGCGAAGTGGTACGCCAGTATCCAAAGTTGCACCATCTACCAAAATTGTGCCAGTACCTGTTTTGGCTTCACGATCAAAATTAAATGTGCCTTTGATTTTGCTGGTACGTGCCGTGAAATTCTCAACATCGGTTTCCGATTCAGCAATGGCGATATTTAAGTTATCACGTTCAATTACCTTCCAAACTTCGGTTGCGCCTCGAGCGCTCATCAGGGTGGTTAATGCCAATGCTCCAAATGCCAATAAAACTTGTTTTTTCATACGAACCTCCTGTGGTCTGGTATCACTATACCAGTCTGAAACGGTTTTTATTATCTAAAAACTACAGCAGCAACATTCATTGTGCCATAAGAATCTGATTCCAAGATGAAAAACCAAGCTCGAGATGTTAGGCTGTTCTTGTGAGCGATTATATTCCAACTGGTTATAACTTAAGCCCGTACTTATCCGAGACTCGAGTGACTGCTTTTAGCGCGGCTGGACAAGCCATTGAAACAAGTAAGTCTTATATGGCAGTCATGGAGACCAGCAAAGGGCGAATGGTTTTAGAATTATATGCAAGCCAAACCCCCAAAACAGTCAATAATTTTGTTTGGTTGGCTCGGCATAAGTATTACGATGGCATTGTTTTTCACCGTGTTCTCGAAGGGTTTATGGCACAGACGGGCGATCCGACAGGTTCTGGGCGTGGCGGACCGGGTTATAAATTTGGCGATGAATTTAATCCAGAATTGCGCCATCGTGGTAAGGGTGTGCTGAGCATGGCAAATGCTGGACCTGGCACAAATGGCAGTCAGTTCTTTATGTTATTCGCTGACCAACCTCATTTGGATGGGCGGCATACGGTTTTTGGTAAGGTTGTTGAAGGTTTGGATGTGCTTGATAAATTGCAACGTATAGACCCAAGTCGCCCAAGTTTTGGTGTTAGCCCAGACAGCATGACCAAAGTCTATATTGTCGAAAAATAAGTTTTAACTCGAGCCTAGCCTTGATTAGACCCAAGCCCTGATATTTGGACTTGGGTTTTTGATTGTGGAGTCAAGGCTAAAAGTGTGTTGATTGCTACTTTTCCACTCGAGAAATATCGTCTCACGGGGTAGATACGGGGGTCTACCTCTACAGGTCAACACACTTTTAGGGGTATCTCGCAATTGGTTTAGAGTTGGTGTTTTAGGAAATAAAGCATATACTTAGTCTCACCTATCGGGAGGCGGGTTCTATGTTGTGCGTTTACGTTCTTTTGAGACGAAAGTTGTTTACCTCAATAAAAATGTTTCACCCGATTAAGCGAGCTAAGTATGTCTAATCGTGTGACTTTGCAACGTGGAAATATGAGTAAAAACACGGATTTCATTGCTGCGACTGCTTTGCTGAACGAATATGAAGCAGTACGAGAACTAGCAGCTTTGCAACTGCACCAAGCATCCGCTTTATTGTTGCAAATTACTGCCATGAAAGCGGCAGCGGTTTGTTGGGTCTCGAGTTATGGCGTGCGTTTAATCACCACGTGTGGTCTAGGTGATAATTTACTAGCACGAAGCCTGCCTAAAGACCTGAGTTTTTTTGCGCCCGAACGGGTAATCACCAGCCAAGACAACAACATTTTGCAAACCATCGAAGCCTACCTAGGTATTAACGGGTATCAATCGGTGATCAGTGTGCCTTTGGTTGCTTATTCCAAGCAGGTTATGGGTGCAATTTTACTGCTTGACCAAAAGCCACTTGAACTCGAAGCTGAGCGATTAGCCCACTTAAGCGACTTAGCAGGGCTGGTGATGCAGGGCATCAACGCCACTCGAGAAGCCAAATTAAGCCCAATAAACTCACTATCTCTGCTCGAGCAGGCGGTGCTACAAAGCCAAGAAAGCGTGATTACTTTTGATTTAAATGGCACAATTCAAACTTGGAATGTAGGGGCAACTCAAATCTATGGGTACTCGAGTCAAACTATTGTGGGACAGGATTTTAAGTGCTTATTACCCGCCGAAGAAATAGTAGCATTTCAAGCTGCTTTAAGGCGACTTCAATATGAGCAAATGGTTGTGCCTTATGAAACCACTCGAATTCATCAATCTGGTTTTCGGGTGCAAGTCCGCTCGAGTTTGCACATCATTAAAAATGAAGCTGGAATACCTGCGGGTTTTATTGAATATACGGGTATTCTAATACATCCAAATCAAGCTAAAAAAGATTCACTGACCACCCAAAGCCGATTACCACAACAATCTTTTGCTGAAATTGTGCTACAAACCATTGAACAAGGTGTGACTGTGACGAATAGCGCAGGGCATTTTGAATATGTTAATCAACAGTATGCAGACATGCTTGGGTATAGTGTTGATGAATTACTAGGTTTAACTCCTTTTGATCTATTGCCAAAAGAACAAGAGAAAAGGATTCTCGAGGAAGTTTTTCAAGAAAGAACCGAAGGTTGGTTTAGCACCTATCAACACCAAGCTGCTCGCAAAGATGGAAACTTAATTACATTTGAAGTCACAGGCTATCCTCGTTTTGATGAGCATCAGCAGGTCAAAGGGAGTGTTGCTGTGGTACGTGATGTCACCTTAAATCTTGAAACTCCTAATGAAGTCACCAAAATACAAGCTAAACTCGAGCGTGAACGTAAATTTGCTCTACAGGTGACTTCAAGCATCAATCAGGGTTTATTGGTGCTTGATGCCAGTGGCTTAGTGGTCTATGCCAATCCTGCCGTGATACAGATTGCAGGTTTAACAAATGACCATTCGATATTAGGAAAAAAGCCGTGGCAGCTTGTTCCACCTTATGAGCAAGCTGCTATTCGAGCCGAATGGCAACAACTGCTCAAAGGGCAAAAGCGAATTTACCGACATGGGATTTTGCGCCCTGATCAAGCAGAATGCTTTGTTGAAGTCACCATTTATCCAAAACTCAATCAGCAGAAACGTTTTATTAGTGCCGTTATGCTTATCACCGATATTACCGAAACCCTTGCACTCGAAACTGCCACTCAACAAGCTCGTCGTGCTTTAGCACGAGAAAGCCGCAAGGCTCTGGTGGTGGCTAATGCCATTTCGGATGGCTTAGCTTTTATTAACAAAAATTACATTATTGAATATGCCAATCCTGCTTGGGTGGAACTGTTTGGTTTTGACTCGAGTAAATCGGTGATTGGTAAATCAAGTAAAACTTGGGTACATGAAGACGATGTGGCACTGCTCGAGCAGTATGAGCATATTTTAGAATCAGGGCAGTCATGTCAGTACAGTTTCCGTGTCAGGCATTCAGAGGGCGGTTTTTTCAGGTTAGAGAACTTCTGTTTTCCACATTTGGAGAATGGGGTTTACCTTGGTTTTACGGCTGTGGTATGTGGTCAGGTTTCAACAAAAACCTAATCAAAAATAGTTAAATTTTAACAAAACCCCAGTTATTCGTATTTTGACATACATATAACAGTCCGTCCAGACGGTTACTATACAAACCGTCCGGACGGTATTTAATGAGAAAAAATAATCCCCAAGAAACCCGAGAGCTTCTGCTCAAAGCTGCCATTGCCATTATTTTAGAACGTGGCGCACATAACCTGACCTTGGATCATGTGGCTAAAAACGCTCAAGTCAGTAAAGGTGGATTGCTGCACCACTACCCCAATAAAGAAAGTCTGCTGCTGGGAATCATTAACCTACTGACCCAAACTTTTGACCACAACCTGCAAAAGTACCTCGAGCCAAACCAGAGCCGTGGACGCTGGACACGCGCCTACATTCGCACCACTTTTAGCCCCGACCCAGAAGAACAACAACTGACTCAAGCCCTCTCGAGTTTAATTATCAGTCATCCAGAGTTACTAGATTCACTGCCACTGCAAGATGCTTTCTTATTTGCCGAGCAGAACATCCTTAGCGACGGACTGCCCGCCGCTCGAGCCACGGCGATTCGGCTTGCTTGTGATGGGCTTTGGTTTGGCGAAATCAGTGGCATGATTCGTGTTAAAGAACCCTTACGCCAAGAATTGCTCGAGGAACTACTGGAGTTAGCCACATGAATACACCGCTTGAAAACAACATCACTGGCAATTGGAAACCACGTTTTTTTAGCATCTGGATTGGACAAGCCATATCTTTAGTCGGCAGTGCCTTAACCCAATTTGTGCTGCTGTGGTGGATTACCAAAACCACTGAATCCGCCAGTGCGCTCGCCATTGCGGGAGTTATGGGTTTGCTGCCCCAAGCCCTGCTCGGTCCACTGGGCGGAACATTGGCAGATAGGCTTAGTCGCCGCACTATCATGATTGTGACTGACAGCATCAGTGCCATTGCCATGATTGTGATGGTGTACCTTTTCTCGAGTAACCAGATTCAACTCTGGCATATTTACAGCCTGATGTTCCTGCGGTCATCCATGCAAGCCTTTCAAAGTCCAGCAGCTGCCGCCAGCACCAGTCTGCTTGTGCCAAATGACTGGCTAGCTCGTGTGGCTGGAATGAACCAAGCCATGGCTGGAATCATGACGATTGCTGCTGCACCACTTGGGGCATTGGCATTGGCATTTTTACCTTTTCAGGGCGCATTAATGATCGATGTGGTGACGGCGATTCTGGGTATTGTACCGCTTTTGATTTACAGTATTCCCCAAACCACTCGGCTCGAGGGCGAAAAAACCAGTGTATGGACCGATTTCAAAGAAGGCGTGGTGTACCTTAAAAACCGCCGAGGATTACTGATGTTGTATGGGTTACTCGGTTTGGTGGTTTTAACGGTCATGCCGACTTTTGCCCTTACGCCTTTGTTGGTTAAACAACACTTTGGCGGTGGAGTCAACGAAGTTGCACTGATGGAAGGCTTGGCTGGTATTGGTATGATTGCCGGAGGAATTCTAATCAGTGTCAACCCACTCTTCAAAAAACGCATTGTCACACTTTTAATCTCGTTTATTATTTCTTGCGGCACAGTTGCCCTGACTGCCCTCGCGCCAAGCAACGCCCTTTGGTTAGCCACGATTTGGTGGACACTTAGCGGCATTACGTTTTCGACGGGCAATGCCCCGATGATGGCGATTATTCAGACCAGTGTCCCCAATCAGATTCAAGGGCGGGTTTTATCACTCATGACCACGGTGATGGGTTTGGCTGGACCAATTGGTTTAGCCATTGCTGGACCACTAGGCGATGTCATAGGTGTGCGTGGCGTGTTCATTGTTGGTGGCACATTATCAGCAATCGTTTGTGCTTTGGGATTCTTCTCGAGCCGCCTAATGCAAATCGAAACAAAAACCTAATTTATCTACGCCTAAAGACTGATGCAAAGTCTTGAGCAATTAGGCAATACTTCATCATGAACTTTGCCTACCCAAGCACCGAACAAATCCCGATTCGTGGCAGATTAGAACAAGTTGGTGGCGCAGCCAGTCTACTCGAGCGCTTGAGTTTTTCTGGGGCAATTGGGGTACTTAAAATTGGGCAGTTGGAACTTCATCTGCATGGTGCGGTACTGACACACGCAGTTCATGCTGGTTTACAAAATCAGGCAGCAGCTTTAGCGGTATTGCAAATAGAACACGGGCAGTACCATTTTTATGCCCAAGACCCGATCCGAGCTTGGCAACTCGAAGTCACAACAGCCTGCTTAAAAGCCATGCAGTTACTTGACGAAACTCGAGTAAACCAAAGCAAACCCAGCTTAGTGATTCTGCCAAATATCAAATTGGCACTTGAGTACATCCAAGGCATCGGCGGTCTGCAAGGTTGGAAAGCCCGTTTGACCCAACTTAAAAACCGCACGGCGGTACTGCTCGAGCGAGGACAATGGCAGGTTTTGGCGGTTGGCGCAACATGGGACGACTTACAATATGCTTTAGGAATTTAATGCCTTAATGCCCAGTTCTGCCAGTTCGATGTCCTCGGACTCTGGTAAGCCACTGACCCCAACAGCGCCAACACAATCACCATCCATAAAAATTGGGATACCACCTCCCCACCCAATGTAGCGAGGGTCGCCAAAATTACGCAAGTCAAAACCATCGGTTAAATGTCTGGCGGCTTGCCCAATGTCACGGCTCGGACGGCGTTCCCGAGCAGCAGTAAAGGCTTTATTCTGGGCTATTAGAATACTAGGAAGTGGCGCACCAGCAATTCGTACAAACGCCAGCAGTTCGCCATGAGCATCTGCCACGGCAATCACGGCTTGTTTACCGCGAGCCTCGAGTTCGGTTTGGATGGTGGCAATAATTTTTTGAGCCTCGAGATGCTCCAGATTTTTAGTGATTTGCATGGCGTATTCTAACTGAATTTATTGACAACTCATAAAAACCCGAGTACCTTTGGTTCATGCAAGTTTATCCAAGACGACTCGAGTGGTGCTGCGCTGCCAGCATCAGACGTTCTAAGTCTGGTTAGGTTGCCCTAAAAATTACAGATTTTGAACTGACATCATTTTTTGATTGTCTCGAGGACAGTTTTTTCAAAGCCCACGGCTTTTAGGAATTAAGGTGTTTTATGCGTGTGCTAATAATTGGAGCGGGTGGGGTTGGTGGGGCTTTTGCGGTTATTGCGGCGCGGCGCAGTTTTGTTTCATTTTTGGTGGTCGCCGATTTTAGATTAGAAAAAGCCCAAGCTGTGGCAAGTGCGGCGGCTCGAGATGGGCTTGAGACAGCAGCAGAAACTGTAGATGCCAGTGATTTCAAAAGTGTTTTGGGAATTGCCCAAAAACATAAGGTGGATGCGATTGTCAATCTCTGCGCTCCGCTTTTTAATCCACCCATTTTTAGAGCAGCTTTTGAATTGGGAATTATTTATTTGGACACCGCCGCTAACCTTTCAGAACCACATCCCACCGACCCGTACAATAAAATCGGTAAAACTTTAGGGGTGGTTCAATTTGCCGCTCATGACGCTTGGGTACAACGCGGTGCGCTTGGCATTACCAGTATGGGTGTAGAACCCGGGCTTTCGGATGTTTTTGCTCGTTATGCAAATGATTATTTGTTCTCGAGTATACAAGAAATTGGGGTCCGAGACGGTGGAAATTTGCAAATAGATGGTTTTGCCTTTGCGCCAACTTTTAACATTTGGACAACCCTCGAAGAATGCCTCAATCCACCGATTTTTTACGATAAATCACGTGGTTGGTACACGGGCGAACCGATGAGCCAACTCGAGATTTTTGATTTCCCAGATGGTATTGGCAAACTCGAATGTGTGGCGGTTGAACACGAAGAAGTGCTGTTTATTCCGCGTTATATAGATGTGCAGCGCGTCAGCTTTAAGTACGGACTGGGTGCAGAATTTATTGATGTCTTAAAAACCCTACATAAACTTGGGCTTGATTCGACCAAAAAAATTGAGTTTGGTAACTTTGCGATTTCCCCTAGGGATTTTGTGGCGGCTGCCCTGCCCGACCCTGCCAAATTGGGCGACCGAATGCACGGCAAAACCTGTGCTGGGACATGGGTCAAAGGCATTGGTAAAAACGGCTTGCCTCGAGAAACCTATTTGCATCACATTGCAGACAACGCCATCACGATGCGCGATTACGGTTGCCAAGCCGTGGTTTGGCAAACCGCAATCAACCCCGTGATTGCTCTTGAACTGATTTTTAACGGCACTTGGCGTGGCGCAGGGGTTTACTGCCCAGAGCATTTTGAGGCTAAGCCGTTCCTCGAGATGTTAGCTGTGTACGGCGCACCGCACCGTGAACAAGAACGAATTTAATTTTGGCATTGCGTGGCTTGGGAAACCCGCAATGCCGCCCAATCAAAACGTGGCGTTTCGGCTTCATTTGCCACATTGGGTTGGCTTGGCACAGGCAGATGCAGCGCCGCAAGTCGGACACACCAGAGCAGCAAACCTTGTTTGACCAGCACATTTTTTTCGAGCGGTAAGACTATGGTCTGCGGCTCGAGACTAACCAAAGCACTTTTTTCAGCAATTTTTAAGGAAAAACGCCAATTGCCCACCAATAGCGAATTTGGGCTGGTACTCGAGCCAATGATTAAAAAAGCCCTTTGACTGCGTGAAAACTCGAGCCGAGTTTCAGCCCCATCTGGGCGTACACGAAAAGCCGTGGTTAGGGTTGTACCAACAAGTTTTTGTGATTCAAGCCACGCTGGATAACCCATAATACTGATTGCGCCCGAACTCGTCTCGAGAATCATTTTTTTACCCTCGAGACGAACGTTTCTAATGGTGCTTTTCGGGCTTTCTTCGGTTACTCCTTGGACAGCAATGCTCTGCCCAACAATTTGGCGCTGTGCCAAAACCAAACTTGAGAGGAGCAACACAAAAAGCAGGTACTTCATTTCATTTCTTCGCGTAAACGCTCAAAGAACTCTGGGCTTGGGGCGGTTTCTGGATAGATTTCTTGGTGGTCATGAGAAGCTGGCACAAGGCTCGGGCTGATGTTCTGGGTTGCCGAATTGGTGTAGGTGCTTTCCATTCTCGAGAAACCAAGACGGATATTTGACCAATCATCATGGTCGGTTAAAACGTTGAGGGTTGCATCGGATTGAGGGTTGAGGTTTTTAGCGATGTTGTTTTGGATTGTGCCACTGACGTTCCAATCCACATCGGCTGCGCCGCGCCCCATGCCAGCCGCTTCGTTTAGAGCATTTTCGTTTAGGCTGCTCGAGCTTCCATCCGAGTAATCAATTTTGCAATTGGTGGTGTTTGGATTATTGACCAAATTGGCAAAGGTCACTTGGGATGGATTGTAATTATAAAAATACCTGTCGGCGACACCCGTGCCTACCACTGGTCCAATACAATCCAATTGATAGGCGTAACTCATGATGCTGATGTAATTGGGTTTGTAATTGCGGTCTTCATTTCCACCATGACGTAAATTCAGGTTATGTCCAAATTCGTGCATGATGGTACTCGCCATTCGGTTATTTAAGTTATTGGTTCTGGCAACCGTATTTGGATTAAAGCCCCAACCGCCAAACGTTACTAAACCATCATTACCAAGAATTTCGGCTAAACCACTCGAGCCGGCTGCACCATCGGCTCTTTGCGAACTGCCCAGCACCATGTAATAAAAAATGAGGCTACGGGTAAAATCAAAATGCTGAGATTTTAGTTCGTAAACACTGCTGGCAAGTCCAGCATCGGGCGATAAACTAATGCTTTGGCTGTACGGCAGTAAACGCTGGGCATTGCCAAGGTTATAATTGGCAGGGTCAAAGGCAGCACTAAAAGCATCACCTGCATCTATATGCAAACTAAAGTTTTTAGCTGCAAAAGCCGCCACCATCAAATCCAAAGCGGTTTTTTGCGGGTTTAAGCCGGGGTCGTTTGAGGTCATATTATCCAGTTCCATAAAAATATCGCGTTGATTGGTACGTGCGCCCATCGCAAATAAATCCAGTCCACCAAATTTTCCGCCCGTTACTTCGGCACTGTCTGGAATACCATCATTGTCATTATCCGAGGCACTAGCTGGCACATCGTTTGGTGCGGCTGGTGTGGCATAGTTGCGCGAAGACCAATTGTTTTTGTTGTTGATGTCTGCCCCTGCGCGAACAATTGATTTACCTAGGTCTGTTGGACGATTATTGGCATCTTTACCCACAGGCAAAGCAGGAGCATTTGTGCCATTCCAAGCACTGGCATTGGTGGGTTCGGTGGAATTATCGCCCCAACGCACAAAATCAACACTATTGCTGCCCTTTAGTAGCTCGAGGAAACCGCCATCAAACCAGAATGGCACAACGTTACCATTGGCAACATAAACACTTTTATTGGTATTAAAGACATCGGTGCTAACCTTGCCACCCACTACCGCATAACCACCGGCTGGTATGTTCATGGCGGGCAGATTCCAAGTGGTGGTACTCGAGTTACCGCTATTGGTCGCAATACCTCGAGCGCGTAGGGTGTAGCCTGCTAAATCAATCGCCGCATTGGTGGGGTTAAACACTTCAAACCAAGAAATTTGATCGCGGTAATAAGCACTGCCAACCTCGGAAATCAGTAAATCCGTACCCGTGATTGGACCATTGTCCACGGGTGGATCAACCACAGGTGTTGGACATGCCACCAAACCAACAACGAGTAGGGTTGCTAATGCACTTGCATTCCAGCGCCAACTTTTTGTTTTCATGGATATTAGCCTAGCACCAAAACGATTTTTTTGATGAAAACCTGAAACTTAAAAACGGCTTGAGTAGAAGCAAAAAACCAAACAACAATAATCCCCAAGCGAACCAAATGGGAATGGTTGCCGTAAAATGCAAATACCAATTGATAACTCGAGCAATTTCTAAGCCAAAACCTAGCAGTAAACCACC
>JBEGTV010000016.1:0-14283 GCA_041179225.1 Deinococcota bacterium
GAACGCACGGTACAGAGTGCAAATTCTAGCCAAAAATGGACAAGTATGTAAAAACACTGTGCTGCAAACAAACGGCATTCGTCCCGAGCAGGGCGTGTATAGTTTCACAAAGGCTTGGGGCGCATGGCAAGCTATTGGAGTTGGATGAACCCACTGGTTAAACCTCAAATGGATGCCCTCGAGTTACGCTTGCGGGAACTTGTTAAATCCGAAGTGGAATTTATTGAACTCATCGGTGAGGATTTACTTGATGCTGGTGGCAAACGCGCCCGTCCACAATTGGTTTTTTTGGCTACTCAAGCCCTTTTTTGTAGCGACCCTCGAGAGGTGGATTACGCAGCCGTAATTGAACTTTTGCACAGTGCCAGTTTGCTGCACGATGACTTAATAGATGATGCCGACACCAGACGTGGCAAAGAAGCGGCTTTTAAGCATTACGGCAATGTTGTTTCTGTCATGAGCGGCGATTATCTGCTCAGCCGTCTGATGATCTTACTTGCCGATTTTGGTTCAGACGCTGGCGATTTTGTGCGCTTAATCGGCAACACCTCACGCACCATTTGCGAAGGTGAGGTCTTGCAATTTCAAGTGGCTGCTCTAGGCACATACAGCATCCCCAATTATTTTAGTATTATCACTGGTAAAACTGCTTCCTTGGCGGCGGCGGCGACCAAAGGGGCAGCCATGCTTGCCAAAGCCGACATTGATGTGCAAAATGCCTTAGAGACTTATGGACTCGAGTACGGGAGAGCCTTTCAAATTCAAGATGACATCCTTGATTTAATGTCTGATACGGCTGCGCTTGGCAAACCGATTGGTGGGGATTTACGCGAAGGCAAAGCCACCCTGCCTGTGCTGTACTTACTGGAAAACAACAACCAAGAAGCCCGCGATATTCTCGAGCGCCGCGCTGCCGTTAATGGCGACGTGCAACGAATGCGCGAATTGGTCTTGGCTGCCAAGACCGATGACCAAGCCCGTCTCGAGATGCGCCGCCGAGCCAACAATGCAATAGCCGCCCTAGAATGTCTAGCACCTTCGCCAGCCAAAACTGCCTTGGAAGCCCTTGCTGCTCGAGAATCTGAACGCGTGGCGTAGTGAATTACAGTAAAACGGCTCTATGCGTTGAATTGCTGGGTTTCATCATAAAAACTGAAATCCACAAAACAATGGGTATATACTTTAGGTTGATTTAGTATAATACTGGTGTAAAAAATAAGTCAGTCACAGTGTCAACTTAAATGTTGTCCAATAACGATATTGACAGAGTTATTTGGTTTTGTTAGGATGGCAACTGCGCGGGTATGGTGTAGTGGTAGCACAGCAGCCTTCCAAGCTTCTGGCATCAGTTCGAATCTGATTACCCGCTCCAAAATAACTGTGGTGAACACAGAAAAAACAAAAACCCTTGAGTCTAAATTCCCTCAAGGGTTTTTGTTTTGAAATTAAACCTAGGAATAGTCCAATGTTAGACTCACTAGAATCTCTAAAATTTGACCTTGACTAGAGCCAAGTTTCTTGCTATTTTCTGCCTATGCAGTTTTGGCATACCACCACGACCAGATAGCGACAAGTGTTTTTACGCTTGTCGCTTCCCGCCATTTACACAGGCGGGTTTTTTATTGAGAGAAAACAGGTAAAAGGAGTTTAGACGATGAAATTAGCAATTGTAGGCGCAAGCGGAGCAGTTGGACACGAACTATTAAGCGTTCTCGAGAAATCTGGGTTGCAATACACGCAACTGCGACTTTATGCCAGTCCTCGCAGTGCTGGTACAATTCTGACTTGCCGAGGGCAGGAATTAACTGTTGAAGTCATGCCCGAAGGCAAAATAGATGCTGATGTGATTCTGGCTTCGGCGGGTGGCAGTATTTCTAAAAGCCAAGCGCCGATTTGGGCAGAAAGTGGCACAGTGGTAATAGATAACTCGAGTGCCTTTCGGTATGACGATCACATTCCGCTTATTGTTCCAGAAATTAACGGCGATGTTCTCGAGACACAGAATTGGTCAAAAGGCGGGATTGTAGCCAATCCAAACTGCACCACTGCCATTGCTGTGATGGTACTCGCTCCTATTCATCTAAAATATGGCATTAAACGCGCCATTATCAGCACGTACCAAGCCACAAGTGGTGCTGGGGCAAAAGGTATGAGTGAACTGCTCGAGCAAACCAAAAATGCTTTAGAGCATAAGCCTGTTATAAATGAAGTTTTTGCCCATAGCATTGTCTTTAATGTTATTCCTCACATAGACAGTTTCCAAGACAACGGCTACACCAAAGAAGAAATGAAAGTCGCATGGGAAACCCGTAAAATCATGCGAGCGCCCGATATTAAGCTGTCTTGTACTGCCGTGCGAATCCCAACGCTTCGTACACATTCGGAAGCCATTACCCTTGACCTCGAGAAGCCAGCCTTGCCTGATGACGTTCGCGCTTTGCTAGGGACGGCGGCTGGTGTCGAAGTGCGCGACGACCCAAGTCAAAAACTGTACCCAATGCCTTTGACCGCCAGTGGCAAGTATGATGTCGAAGTCGGACGCATCCGCTCGAGTGAAGTCTTTGATGGCGGCATAGATTTATTCGTAGCTGGCGACCAGTTGTTAAAAGGCGCAGCCCTAAACGCCGTGCAAATTGCCGAGTACATGCAGCAAAAAGGGTTAATTAAATAAATCATGATTACCCCAATTCATTTTGCATTGATTCTCTTTGTGGTTTTTAATTGGGGACTGAGTTTTGTGGTTATTCATCTTGGTTTACAGGGTGTACCACCACTTTTACTAGCAACTTTGCGGTTTACACTGGCGGCTTTTCCACTTGTGTTTTTTATTCGTCGTCCAAATGTACCTGTGCTTTGGTTGGCGGTTTACGGTGTGGCTACTGGCGTAATTCAGTTTGGCGTGGCATTTACGGCTATGAACATTGGAATCAGTGCTGGACTAGCGAGCTTAGTGATTCAAATGAATGCTTTTTTTACAGTGCTGCTCTCGAGTGTCTTTTTTGCTGAACGCTTAAAGTGGTTTGGATGGCTCGGGCTTGGCGTGGCATTTATTGGAATTGCGCTCATTGGTACAACCCGCGACTCGAGTGCGACCCTGCCTGCTATTTTACTGATGTTGGTGGCAGCGCTAGGCTGGGCTGTTGCCAATTTAACGGTGCGTTTTGTCTCGAGCCAGACCCCTAAACCAGATTTATTTGCTTTTGCAGTGCATGGTAATGCTTACGCCCCACTGCCGCTTCTTGCACTTTCTTTACTGCTTGAGGGCGGAGAACGGGATTGGAATGCCATAAGCAATTTGAGTTTAACTTCTGGGTTAAGTGCTTTGTACCTTGCTTGGATTGCGACGGTGGTTTGTTTTGGCGCTTGGGCGTTTTTGATTGGGCGTTACGGGGCTTCGCAGATTGCACCATTTAGTCTGCTTGTACCAGTCTTTGGCATGATGCTCAGTGCGTTGATGCTTGGCGAACAATTCACCAGTATAAAATTAGTAGCTGCTTTCTTGGTGGTACTTGGTTTAATGATTAACGTTTTTGGCTCGAGAATCTCTTGGAGGAACACATGAATTACGCAACCTTACTAGCAACCTCAACCTTTGCTGGTGCATTAGAAGAACTCGATGCGATGCTGGTGTCTGGGCAGGACACTTTTTTGGACTTTGAAGACGAAAAACTCGAGCAACCCGTAATCGAAGGTAAATGGTCACGCAAAGAAATTATTGGGCATTTAATAGATAGTGCGCTAAATAATGTGCAACGTTTTACTCGGGCGCAAATCCCAAGTCATCTCGAGAACGGTGTTTTAATCACGGCTGGTTATGCTCAAAATGATTGGGTGCGTTTAGCCAAGTACAACCAGCGTGACCGTCTTGCCATGATGGAACTCTGGGACACCCTAAACGAACATATTCTCGAGGTGATGCGTGATGCAGCACCAGCGAGTCTTGCCGTGCTAATTAAAATCGGGGATGGTGAACCGATGTCACTCGAGGACGTGTTTATCAGTTATGTTGGGCATGTGAAGCATCATTTAAGTCAATTAACGCCGTGATTTTTTAGACAGACTAATTTTTTGACGAAGGCATAGGTAATTCATGACTTGTAAAACCAGGTGTATTTTCTTGAATAAGTAGTTCAAAAGCTTGACGGCGAGTACGAATACCACGTTGAAAACGAAAAGCATCAATAATTGCTATTGCTTTTTTAGAAAGTATCTTCTCGAGCAAAATCATAAGGTCATTCTAAGGGGTTTTTATGGATCTAATAGTTATGAAGTTCGGCGGTACACTGATGGGCAGCACAGAGGCAATCAAGCACAGCGCCAGTTTAGTGGCTGTCAGTGTCAAAAACGGTTCTCGAGTGGTGGTTGTACCGAGTGCCATGAGTGGTGTGACCGATCAGTTATTAAAAATTGCCAGTAGTGCCGAGCAGGGCAGTATTGACTTTGCGATTGAAGAAATTGATTTGATTAAAAAACGTCATTTTGAAACAGCAGTAGCACTTCAGACTCGAGAGGACGGACTGCATAAGTTAGACACCATGTTTAATAGTTTATCGCAAACGATTAACGGAATTTATTTGCTGCGCGAACTTTCTAAACGAAGTAAAGATTTAATTGTCTCGTTTGGTGAGCGCCTGTCTGCCCCTTTGATGAGCGCTGCCCTCGAGCAGCAAGGCATCCCCGCCCATGACCTGACTGGCGGACAAGCTGGAATGCTAACCAACAATAATTTTGGCAATGCCCGCCCGCTTCCAGAAGCCTATACCCGAATTCCTAAGCGGCTCGAGGGGCTTTTTCAACAAAATGTCACGCCAGTGGTCACAGGTTTTATTGGCGAAACTGACAAAGGCGCAATCACCACCCTTGGGCGCGGCGGCTCGGATTACACCGCTACCATTCTAGGTGCAGCCTTAAACGCCACCGAAGTCTGGACTTGGAAAGACGTGGATGGAGTCATGACCACCGACCCGCGTATTGTGCCAGAAGCTCAGAATCTCGAGCAGCTAAGCTATGCTGAAATCATGGAAATGGCGTACTTTGGCGCAAAAGTGCTGCACCCATTAGCCGTTGTACCACTCCAAGAAAAAGGCATTCCATTACGGGTTAAAAGCGCTGCCGACCCAAGTTTTGCTGGAACGCTCGTCTCGAGTGAATCACGTTCACTTAAAAATGGTGTGAAAGCCGTGACTGCCGTGCGAAACGCCAATATCATAGACATTGGCGGGGCGGGAATGGTCGGCGCTGCTAACATTGTCAGTCAGATATTTGATGTCCTCGCAGAACTCGATGTAAACGTGATCATGATTAGTCAATCCTCGAGCATGGCAAACATTTCTATTGTGGTGCAACAAGCCGATGGTAAACGCGCATTAGAAGCCTTGCAAAAACAATTTGCCGAATCTGACAGTGTAGGCACAATCGAATTCTGGGAAGCGATTAGTGTGATTGCGATTGTTGGCGAGGGAATGCGTGGTGCAAGAGGTGTAGCTGCAAAACTCTTTACGGCAGTAGCCAACGAAGGCATTAGCATTGACATGATTTCTCAAGGCTCGAGCGAGCTAAACATTTCTTTAGCCATAGACGACGAACACACTGTTAATGCGGTAAAAGCCATTCATAAAGCCTTTGGACTGGACAAACTCGAGGTGTAGAGAACAAAAAAGAACGTCGCGTGATCGCAAGTCTACTAAAACATATTGAAATTCACGAACAGAAAATCAGGGAAGAACTCGAACAGGAAGCGCCTAGCCAATCCTTGATTAAGAAGTGGAAAGTAGAAATAAAAGCCGCAGAAGAAACAATTATTCGACGTGCCAAACGACTCCCAAGAGGTGAAATATGAATTTGCAACAAGCCCAAGCCAAACTCGAGGCAGAGGTGATTGTGCTTAAAATTCATGCGGAACAAACCGAAATTGCACTTGACGAAGAAACCGCTTTATTTCCCATAGAGAAATCATAAAAGCTGCTATTGCCTTACCAAAGAGGAACAAATGAATTACTTTGAACCTGTCACACTCGAGGGCAAACATATTCGGCTCGAGCCATTAGACCCAAGTCTTCACGCTGCGCCGATGTTCGAGCATTTTGAACCTCGAGTTACCGAATTCTTGTCTCGAGGTGGGCAGCCAGTAGAAACTGCAACCGACTTACAAGCCCACCTCGAGTTACTAAATACCATTCCTAAGCGCCTGAACTGGGCAGTGCGGATACAGGCAACAAACGCGGTAGCTGGGCGAATTTCGTACTCAGAAATAAACGAAGCCAATAAATGGATTGAAATTGGCACAATGCTGATGCCCACCTTTTGGGGCAGCATGGCAAATCCGGAAGGCAAACTTTTACTGATGACAAGAGCATTTGAAGTCTTACAAGTTAATCGCGTGCAATTTAAGGTGGATATTCGTAATCAGCGCAGCCAAAGCAGTATGGCGAAAATCGGGGCTGTGCGCGAAGGTGTGTTGCGTCAGTACCAAATTCGGGCTGATGGTTTTGTACGAGATAGCGTGATGTACAGTGTGCTGAAATCCGAGTGGGAAAGCGTCAAGCAACGGCTTGAGGCTCGAGTATGACTTATGGTAGTATTCATAGTATGAAAATTGCTATTTCAATTCCCAATAAAACCTTTGAGGCACTTGAGAAAATCGCTGCCGAACGCGATTTAACCCGTAGCGCTTTGTACACCCAAGCCCTAGAGAAAATGTTGTTTGAGATCGAGCAGAATACCTTGACCGAACGTATTAACCAAGCCGTTGCAAACGGTGCAACTGGCCCAGATACGGTTTGGCAAGCCCATGCCACACAAATGTTGGAGCGGGTCGAATGGTAATTGAACGGGGCGAAATCTGGTGGGCAGCGCTTAGTTCTAATCCAATTGGCTCGAGTCCTGGTTTTCGTCGTCCAGTGCTGATTATTCAAACCAATGCCATCAATCAGAGCAACTTAAATACTGTGATTATCGTAGCGATTACTTCTAATCTTGCCTTGGCAAGCATTCCTCTCAATGTGCAACTCGAGCCGCTAGAATCTGGATTGCCGCAAGTTTCAGTGGTCAATGTTTCGCAAGTGCAAACCATTGATAAATCGCAACTCGAGCAGCCAGTACAAAAATTACCTAGTGGAACGTTCCAAAAAATTATTCAGAATCTGCGTTTTGTTTTGGAGATGCCATGACCCTAGAAGAAACTTGGGTCGAGCCTGTGCTGCTTTGCGGTCAACACATTCGTCTCGAGCCGCTTGACCCTGCACTTCACGCTGCACCAATGTTTGAATTTTTTGAGCCTCGAGTCACGACCTTTTTGGGTCCAAGCAGCAGCATCCCGATTGAATCGGTAGAAGCCATGCAAGCCCATCTCGAGCAGCAACGGTCACGTTCTGATTGTGTTCATTGGGCTGTGCGAATGATCAAAACAAATGCAATTGCTGGACGTGTGATGTTTGCAGATGTCCAGTCAGCCGATGCTTGCCTTGAAATTGGTACGGTCTTAATGCCTACCTTTTGGGGTGGTTTTGCCAATGCCGAATCTAAGTTGTTGTTGCTGACTCGAGTTTTTGAAGTGTTGGGTGCAAATCGGGTGCAGTTCACTGTGGATTCAGAAAACTCGCGTTCAATTGCGGCTTTGCAAAAAATTGGGGTGGTTCAAGAAGGGGTGCGCCGACAATGCCGAATTCGTAAAGATGGTTCGGTGCGTGACCATCTGATGTTTAGTGTTATTCATTCCGAGTGGCAGCGTGTGAAAGCAAATCTCAAAACTCGAGTAGGCTGATTTCGTTGCGTGAAGGTAGGCTCATCCGTTAGTACGACGACAAATCCCTGTTAAAGCGCGTAAAATACTTCCATGAGTGTTGTTCTCGAGGTTAATCACCTCTCTAAAAAATATGGGACTCGAGCGGCGGTAGACGATGTTTCGTTTACCCTTAATTCGGGTGAAGTGGTCGGGTTTCTAGGTCCAAACGGGGCAGGTAAAACCACAACCATGCGAATGATTGCGGGCTTAATTAGCCCAACGAGTGGGAGTGTCAAACTGCTTGGCAAGTCCGTACCGAGCGATGCCTTAAAGCACATGGGCGCAATGATTGAAGAACCTTCGTTTTATCCGTATCTTTCTGGGCGCGATAATTTGCGTTATGCCGCCAAGTTACATGGTGGAATTTCTGAATCCCGCATCGAAGAAACCCTTCTTTTAACCGGTATGAAAGCCAGAGGCGCAGACCGCGTTGCCAAGTACAGCCAAGGAATGCGGCAACGCCTTGGACTGGCTCGGGCGCTTTTATCCAGCCCCAAGTTACTGATGCTCGACGAACCCGCCAACGGACTTGACCCCGAAGGGATTGCCGAACTGCGCGAAGTGATTAAGAGCTTTGGCGACCAAGGGATTACGGTTTTTGTCTCGAGCCATATTTTGTCTGAAGTCGAAAAATTTGCACCTCGAGTGTTGATTATCAACAAAGGCAAGTTGCTACGCGATAGCAGTACCCATGATTTACGCCCGAGTGCCGGCGTAGACAGCTTGGACAGCACCTATCATCTCGAGACCACCGATGCAAGCAAGGCGCTTGAAGTGCTGCGCCGCGAACCGTACATTCAGAGCCTCGAGTTAATGCAAAACGGTCTGTCTTTTCGTGTTCCAAAAGCCGCCGCTTACCGACTCGCGCCGCTTTTGGTGCAGGGTGGAGTGATGTTCACGCAACTTAAGCGCCATGAACAGATTGGGGCATCTTCGGACTTAGAAAGCCTGTACTTAGAAGTGATTGGCGACCAAGGCAACGCTGGAGGGGTGAAATAATGCTCGAGATGATTGGGGCTGAGGTTTTTAAGGCGTTTAAGAAAAAACGTTTCTGGGTTTTAATTATTTTATTTGGCATCATTGCGCCGCTTATTCAGTTGGTCACGGCTGGTTTTGTGACCAGCCGAGTTTCGGGAACAGTGGCGGATACAGGCGACGCAGTGGCAAAAGCCATTTCCGAGATTGCTTCGCCGTACAGTTTGGCGCGTAATGGCATTGGTGGTTTACTGCCGCTCATGCTGCTGCCCTTAGCCGCCGTAGTCGGGATTTTCTTGGTCGGTGAAGAGCGCACCTTTAAGATGTGGAAAACCATTTTGGTGGCAAATCCAGACCGAATGCGGGTTTTAGCGGCTAAATTTATTACTGGAATGCTGATTCTCGGTTCAATTATTCTGGCTGGAATTCTCGGCGGGGTTGTTTTTGGGGCTATTGCCATTCCGTTTGGGTTTGCCTCGAGTTTTGCTGGAGATTGGGGTAGTTTTTTCTTAATTGCCTTTTTGCAATGGTTGGTCTTGGCTGCGCCGCTTGCTCTTGGGTTTTTAATCAGTTGGTTATTTGCTTCCCCTGCCCTCGCCGTGATTGGTGTGGTGGTGCTACCTTCTTTAATCGAAGGGATTTTAACCGCCAGTATTGTTTTTCAATTAAACCGTGTCTCGCCCTTAAATGCTGCCTTTCAAGCCGATAGGCTGCGCCAAACGCTTGAGGAATGGACACGTTTTTTCTTTACGCCTAACCTGAACTTAGGACAGCGTTTAATCGGGCAATCACTGCAAAATTCTGGTTTAGGTGAATTTATCCCCAGTAATGTCCTGCCTGTTCTCGAGTGGGATAAAATCTGGTGGTCAGTTGGCGCGGCGGGTGTGTACGGGCTGGTCTTTGCTGCGATTATGGTTTGGAGTTTTAGAACAAGAGACATTCACGAATAAATAAGCTCAAAAGCAGCTTGGTACTGCCCTACTTCTAAACCAGCGTGGTTTTTGAGGATCGGGGCTTGCCATGCGGCTAAGGCTTCTGGGTGACTCAGTACACCTAACTGCGTCAGAACCCTATGCAGCGCCACTTCTAAGACCCGTTCCGAACCATCTTCGATTTTTGTGGCAATGCCAATGTTGCCATGTTGAGAATCACGCACCGCCATTAAGTTAATTGCTTCTGCCCCGATTTTAGAAACCAAGTTGTTCTGACTCTGCATTAAGACCGTATCGGTGCGGTTTGTTCCAGCAATCAAATGTGGGTGTGTTCGCATGGCAGAGTACGCTAACTCGAGACCACTTTCGTACTCGGGTAGGCTATTTGGTTCGGCTAATCGCGCCATGCCAAGAGCGGCTTGCTCGAGCGAGACTTGATAACACGGCACACTGCAACCATCTATGCCAATGCCCAGTTCTAGCGTGGCAAAACACTTTTTAACCACAGTTTGAATTTCTTGTTGCAAAGGGTGTTCGGGTAAAAAATACGTTTGGGTTGGTAAGCCCTTGACCACACAAGCCGCCAGCATTGCCGCGTGTTTACCACTGCAATTATTTTGTAAAACAGTTGGTTTAAGCCCAATCACCCGCATTTCTTTTCGAGTAGCCGCGTCAAATGGCGTGTGGATGCCGCATTTTAGCCAAGCCGAATCCACCTTGGCTCGAGCCAGTAATTCTAAGACCGTTTCAACATGGGTTGCATCGCCAGCGTGGGAAGCCATGGCAATGGCTAAGTGCTTAGACTCGAGACCCAAAGATTCTATAAATGGAATTAAAGGCTGAACCTGAAATGCCTTAGCGCTCGAGCGCAAAAAACTAAGAAAATTTGAATTGCCGACCGAAGCAATTAAACGCCCATCAGCAGCCACCACCGCCACATGAACCTTATGTCGAGACTCGAGCAGACCGCCACGCAAAACATGAACAAAAGACATAAGTGCAGTCTATATCACTGTTGGGCTTGAATGGTCACAGACACATCGAGTGTCTCGAGTCCACCACCCCGACGCAGCCCATGAAGCGGCGGAATATCGTCGTAATCTCGTCCAAAACCAATCCGAATATGATTCTCGGTCTCGAGCAGGTTATTGGTCGGGTCAAAACCAATCCAACCGACACTGGGAATAAAAGCCTCGAGCCACGCATGGGTGGCTTCTGCCCCAAGAAAATCCGTACCCGCATAGACATAACCACTGACATACCGCGCTGGAATGCCTTGTGAGCGACAGACTGCCAGCATGGCATGGACAAAATCTTGGCAAACCCCTGTGCCGTGCTGCACAAATTCAAGCAGGGGCGTGTTGACCATTGTCACCCCAGCTTGAAACAAAAAACGGGTTTTTAAGTGCGAATTTAAGCCCATCAAATACTCGAGCAAGTCATCTTCGGGTTTTATTGGGCGGTACTCGAGCAGGGCAACCCAATCAGAATTTAGTGGCACTCGTTTGCAACTGCTTAGAAATTCAAAGTAATCGGCTTTATAAGCCGTTAAACTCGAGGCGGGAGCGCTATTTGGGAATGGTTTTGGGTGCTTGACCACGACACTGTTGGTTTCGATTTTAAGTCGCTGATGGGCTTCACGAATGTGAAAATGATGGACGGTTGTGCCAAAATAATCTTTATTTGCCGTGACCGCCACATCTGGAGCAAGCGACAGGCGAAACGACAATAAACTCTGGAAATCATCGTGGGCGGGTTGTAAACGCAATTGATTAAACGAGTCCGTAGCTAGAATCGGATACGAATACTCGGTGATATGACGAATCTGCGCTCTCATGGCTTCTATGCTAACAGAAACTAAGCCCGAGCTAAAACCGCTAAACGCACCCGTTTTGCACCAGCCTCGATTAAACATAGACTCGCTTCGGTCAGCGTAGAACCGCTCGTGTGAACATCATCTATTAGCAGCACCTCGAGACCCGCCACAGGTTGTTGTACCGCAAAAGCATCCTCCAAGTTTTTTAAGCGCTCACTGCGTTCAAGCCGCGCTTGTTGCTTGGTGGCTCGAGTACGCTGCAACGCCAACATACACGGCACGCCCAACTCGAGCGCCACAGCTTGTGCCAGTAATTCGGCTTGGTTATAGCCACGGTGCCTGACCCTCGAGCCATGCAGTGGAATCGGAATAACCGCATCAAAAGACCATGTTGCTTCTCGAGTGGCTGCTCCTAAACGCTGCCCAAGTGGTTTAGCCACGGCTCGAGCTTCGGCAAATTTTAGGGCGCGAACCGCTTTTTCAAGACCACCTTGGTATTTCCCAAAATGCAGAATATTGCCCTCAGAAATCGGCTTAAGGTTATTTAAGCATTTACTGCAAATGCCACGTTCAGAACCGCTCAGGTGCGTTTTGCACATGGCGCAACGCATCGGCAAAATAATGTTCAGAATGGACTCGAGCATGGGCTACAGTATAGTTGTAAACGGAGGTATGAAATAAATGCAAGTAATTTCGGCGCAGAAACCACAAGCAATTAAGGGCTTCATTTAATGCCTATGGTTTGCATTGGCAAACCTTTTTAGGGGAATCGATCATGCGTTTAGGTTTTTACATTCCTTTTGCTGATATGCCAGATGTGGCTGCCTCATCTCGAGCCTTAGATGCTGTGAAGACCATGCGGGAACATCTACTCGAGGGCATCACGGATATTATTCCAAGTTATTTGAATATTTATTTTGAATTTGATTCTGGAGTGACCAGCAAAAAAGCTGTGCAGCATTGGGCATTGTCTTACCTAAACCGTAATTCAAGCCACGGGGGTTTCGCACTACCTTCTCAGCCTGTTGAAATTCCGGTTCTGTATAATGGTCTGGACCTTGAGTCAATCTCCGAAAAAACGGGGCTGAGTATTCCAGAAATTATTCAAATCCACTCGAGTCAGACCTATCATGCCTTTGCAGTTGGTTTCACACCGGGGTTTCCGTTTTTGGGTGTGTTGCCGCCCACTTTGCAATTGCCGCGCCGTGCAACTCCTCGAGCCAAGGTGGACGCGCATTCAGTGGGTATTGCTTTGGCACAAACGGGGGTCTATCCCTTCTCGAGTCCGGGCGGTTGGCATATATTGGGAACTTCGAGTGTTGCCATGTTCGACCCACGCCGAGAACCACCTTTTTGGGTACAGGCGGGTGATGCTGTGCGTTTTGTGCCTGTGGAACAGGTAAAGCCTCCGATCCTCGAGCCTGTTCATCTCTTGCCGCTTGAACCCAAATTTCCAGTCTTAAAACTCGAGGTGGCTGGTCTGCAAACCCTTCTGCTCGATGCTGGGCGGGTGCAGGTCGGTCATTTTGGCTTGGCGCAGTCGGGTGTGCTTGATGCCAGAAGTGCGGCTCGGTCTAATGCTTTGGTGGGGAATGCCCCTGATGCGCCGATTCTCGAGTTGACCCTGCTCGGTGGGGTGTTTACTGCCTTGCGTGATGTGGTGCTTGGTTTTGCGGGTTATGGCATGGTTCCAATGGTTGGGACAGAGGTCATTCCGTCTACCTCGAGTTTTTTATTGCGCCGAGGACAAACCCTATCTTTTAAGCCAAACTGTACAGGGGTGCGGGGTTATTTGAGTCTGGCAGGTGGTTTTGAAGGTCTGCCAGTCTGGAATAGTATTAGTTTAGATGCAAGGGCAGGTTTGGGCAGAGCATTACAAGCAGGTGATGTACTTGGGGCAAGGGTCTTAAAATCCGTCCGAGTAGGTTTTTGTTTATCACAACCGAGTCTTGAGCCTAGGGCTTTTCGATTGCTCAAAGGGGCGCAATTTGAGGCAGATGCTTTGGTTTCACTAACCAATTCTGTTTTTACAGTCGAACGTGGTGATCGAATGGGTTTGCGCTTATCAGGGGCGGCTGTACAGGGTGGTGATGTCCCCAGTGAGGCTACGTCACTTGGTGCAGTGCAGGTCACTTCTGGTGGTCAACCGATTGTCTTGCTGCATGATCGTGGGCGAATGGGCGGATACGCTAAGCCTGCCGTGGTTCATCCAACCGATTTGTGGCGTTTAGCCCAATTGCGCGACGGTCAGAAGTTGCGCTTCTCAAAAGGCTTTTAATACTTTTGTACTGAGTCTAATTTTTTTTGCCCACTGGAGCGCCGAAACCTTGTAGAATCTGCCAATTCCCAAAAGTATCCACAGTCTGTTTTGTGGATACCCTCGTGCCTAATCATAGGAGACAATATGGATCCCAAAGACTTAAAAAGAATTTTAGATGCCCTCAAAGACGCAGATGTGTCCGAATTCAACCTCGAGACCTCAGACTACAAAGTAAATATCAAACGCGGTTCACAAGTGCTGACAGCCCCCGCGCCCATTGTTATGACTGCGCCAACACCAATGCACGCCTTACCCATGGTGGCTGCTCCTGTTGCCCAAGCTGTTGTGACCGAAACTGCTCCTGCCACAACCGAAAAAGCGGTTGTCAACGGGCATCAAGTCAAAGCCCCGATTGTTGGTACATTCCACCGTTCGAGTAGCCCAGATGCGGCTGTTTTTGTTCAAGTTGGCGATAAAGTCGAATCTGGTCAAGTGCTGTGCATCATCGAAGCCATGA
>JBEGTV010000017.1:0-14271 GCA_041179225.1 Deinococcota bacterium
CGCGTTTCTGGGCAGTTTCGATACTGCGTGTGACCATGCCCGCTTCGATGGGTTGAGTATCGTCCATACCGAGTCTATCGAGCATTTTGACCACGGTCTCATTAGCAAAAAGTCGCATGAGATCATCTTCAAACGATAAATAGAATTTACTCGAGCCGGGGTCGCCTTGTCGTCCAGCCCGTCCACGCAACTGATTGTCTATGCGCCGTGCTTCGTGGCGCTCTGTTCCAATAATATGTAGCCCGCCAGCTTCTTTAACTTTGACAAAATCGGCACGGAATTCATCTCTGGTTTTAATAATATGGTCAATGTCATCGTCATTGACCGTGGGTTTATCGGCTACATGTTTTTTAGCGCCTTCGATGTCGTCACGTAAACAAGCTGCTACAAACAGTTCAATCCCGTCATCGTAGCGACTAAACCCTTTTTTCTCGAGATGAGCATAAGCCGCAAATTCGGCATTGCCACCAAGTTGAATATCCGTACCACGCCCTGCCATGTTGGTCGAAATCGTGATTGTACCACTGCGCCCTGCTTGGGCAACAATATCGGCTTCCCTTGCGTGTTGTTTAGCGTTTAAGACATTATGTTTTATGCCTTTACGCAAAATGGACAGCACCTGAACTTCTTTCTCGAGTTGTTCAAAGTATGGAACGGCATTCTTAGGTAATTTAGCCCGAACTCCCTCAAGTTTATCTGGGGTAAGTCCGCCCGGATTAGACAAGAGTTTCTGCATCTCTTCGATTAAGGCTGCGCTGCCCTTGGCAAGCTGTGCCTGTAATGCCCCAGCGCTTTTTTCTAAGAACTGCACATAACGGTTTGGTTCGGAAAGCAGTTTACTTAAGAACTCTGATTTTTCGATAGAGACTGTACCGACCAAGACTGGCTGCCCAGTTTTGTGCTTTTCGATCAGTTCTTCAACCACTGCCTTAAACTTGCCCAGTTCGGTGCGGTAGACCAAATCCTGCGCGTCTTTACGCACCATTGGCAAATTGGTTGGAATCACCAGCACATCGGCGTTGTAGAGTTCAATAAATTCTTTTTCTTCGGTTTTGGCTGTACCAGTCATGCCACCAATTTTGTTGTAGAGCTTAAAGAAATTTTGGTAGGTAATGGTGGCGAGCGTCTGGTTTTCACCCGCAATTTTGACATTTTCTTTGGCTTCGATGGCTTGGTGTAAGCCTTCGCCGTACCGACGACCCGGCATTAAACGACCCGTGAATTCATCCACGATGATCACTTCGCCTTCTTGGACGATATAATCAACATCTTTTTTGTAATGCTCATTGGCACGAATGGCTTGCATCAGCATATGCCCAAGTTCCATGTTCTCGGTGGTGAATAGCCCGTCTATGCTCAGCAATTTCTCGGCTTTGTTAATACCGCTTTCGGTAAGATGAACATTACGACCTTTTTCGTCCACGGTAAAATCACCTGTTGGTTCAGTACGGGTTTTATCGCCCGGCACAACCGCTTCGCCCTTCTCGAGCATCCCCGCGATTTTGGTCATTAAATAATAATTGGTGGTGCTTTTTTCAGATGCCCCAGAAATAATTAAGGGTGTCCGAGCCTCATCAATTAAAATGCTGTCTACTTCGTCTATAATGCAAAAGTTAAGTGGTGTGTCGGCACGAAGCACCAAGTTTTCTGGGGCAGGTGACATGTTATCGCGCAGGTAATCAAAGCCCAATTCGGAGTTGGTGATATAAGTAATATCGCAAGCATAGGCAACTTGGCGCTCTTGCGGCTGCATCGCACTTTGGATAATACCGACGCTTAAACCCAAAGTCTTAAAAACCAGACCCATTTGTTCCGCGCCGACCTTCACTAGGTAATCGTTGGCTGTAACCAAATGTGCGCCCTTGCCCGAAATGGCATTTAAGGACAATGCCAGGGTTGCCGCCAGCGTCTTGCCTTCGCCTGTTTTCATTTCAGCAATTCGCCCAGCGTGCAGTGCAGCACCCGCAATCAATTGCACATCGTAATGACGTTTACCAAGGGTGCGTTTGCTGGCTTCCCTTGTCAAAGCAAAGGCTTCAACCATCAGTTTCTCTAACGCTTCGCCGTCCTTATGGCGCAGTTTTAACTTGCCAAATTCCTCGGCTAAATGTTCTGTTGCCAGTTTCTCCATCTCTGGCTCGAGCGCATTGACCTTAGACACCACGTCTTTTTGCAATTTTGCCACATCTTTGGCGTTGTTATCAAATAACTTATTAATAATTCCTAACATGAATAATCTCCAAGTGCTTTTTACAGCAAGCCGAACAAGTATACCATCCTATAGATGAACAAAAAACGATTTATCCCAGTCAGATAGGAAGTACAACCCAAGCCATAAAACTATATAAAGATAAAGCCAGTAATAAAAAAACAAGTAAGAATGCAAAAAAACTAAGGTGAATCAAGCTCTTGACAGTTTGCGACCTCACGCGTATACTTTGTCGGCTGTACTCGAGGTGACTCGAGAGTTAGGGCCTGTTAGCTCAGTCGGTAGAGCAACTGACTTTTAATCAGTGGGTCGGGGGATCGTGCCCCTCACGGGCCACCACAATAAACCCCTTTGATCAAACGCCAAAGGGGTTCTTTTTTTAAGTCACGCTTATGTCACGCTGACTTCTTAAAGTGTAGCTCGAGGTGAATGTATGAAAAAAATTATTGCAATTCTTGGTATATCGCTCTTAACCGCACTGGCAGTGGCACAAAACACAACCAGTTCTAATCCGCAATTCACGGCATTCAAAGCAGGACAAACTTGGAGTTTAAGCCTTGGCGATAAGCTGAATATCGGTAAAATCACTCTGAATAAAGCTGTCACAGACGCGCCTTGGTTACATCCTTCGCCCATTTTCTCGAGTATTAAAAAATGGGTCGCCACCGAAGGTGAAATGCAAGTTGGTTCAGACAAAGGTCTGGTTCGAGTCGGTAATCCCGATAAAGGCGTAACTGCTTTGTATGCGAGTGTTGGCACACGGCAATACCATTGCGTATTCTTAATGCCATCTCGAGGGGCGAGTATGCGCGGAGGTGGTTTTGTTTTTCAGGACAGCACAAACCAACCGAGCGCCAGCAAAGACCAATGCACTTTAAGTCTTTTAGCTGACCCAATGCAGTTATCTCGAGCCACTGATAAACCCAATTTTAGTGGTGTGGATTGGTTCACCAAGGTTCTACCTGATGCGAATAGCGTTTGGCGACTCGAGTCATTCAATTACCGTTTTGAATTGTGGTTTGATAAATTACAACCCAATGGTTTTACAGGCGATGCCGACTTAGTTCGTGGTCCAGAAGGCAGTTTTTTTAACGATTGGACATTTAGATTATTCACCATTGGACCAGTGGCAACCATAGAATTAAGCAGTGCCATTTACCAAATGCAGTGCGACTTAAGCCTAGGTGAGTTTCGTAACAACACAATTTTCACAACTGGCTCATATGGCATTAAGAACAGCGACCAAAGTAAAGACGGACCTTGCCGCGTCTTGGTTACGCGCCAATAAAACTCGAGACTATAACAAGAGGACACAAGGTTGTGTCCTCTTGTTTATGCGGCTTCCTCGCTTGGGCGCTTTAATGCCAACTGTCCACAAGCTGCCCCAGCATCCCGCCCCCGAGAACGCCGCACTGAAACTGGAATTCCCAAATTCTCGAGCGTGTTGTAAAATTCTTGGATACGGGTTTCGCTACTCGAGGCAAATCCAGACCCAGCCCAAGCATTCATTGGAATCAAATTGACATGGGCGATTAAGCCGCCTAAAGATTCGGCAAGTAATTCGGCTTGCCAAAGGTGGTCGTTGACTCCCGCGAGCATACTGTATTCAAAAGTCACGCGACGTTTACTGCGGCGCTGATACTCACGGGCGCTGTCGAGAATGTCTTTAATCGTGTGGGCATGGGCTGTGGGAATAATTTTTTTGCGGGTTTCTTCGTCTGGTGCATGAAGCGAAATGGCGAGTTTGACTACCACATCTTCAGATGCAAGTCGAATAATTTGTTTCGGTAAACCAACCGTAGAAAGTGTCACACGGCGTTGACTCATGCCCAGACCATTGGGGTGCAGCAATATCCGAGCCGCGTTCAGGGTGTGGTCGTAATTCAGTAATGGTTCACCCATACCCATAAAGACCAAATTGCGAATAACATTTGGTTGCCAGCCGTTGTCCCGAGCCGCATACAAAACTTGCTCGATGATTTCACCAGCCGTTAAATTGCGTCCAAACCCCATCCGTCCTGTGGCACAAAACGCACAACCCGCCGGACAACCAACCATCGTCGAGACACAAATCGTCACACGGTCTTGATACGGCATTAAAACCGCTTCCATCTGTTTACCGTCTTGCAGCGTGTACAAATACTTAGTGCTGCCATCGGTGGAGACAAATTTTTCGACCTTCAAAAACGCCGAGAGTCTAAATTCTGTCTCGAGTTCTAAGCGCAAGGCTTGTGGGATGTTGCTCATTTCAGTAAAAGATGCCACGCCCTGCCCAAAAACCCACTCGAGCAACTGCTTTTGGCGGTAGCCATCGAGCGGGTACTGGTCTGGATGAAGATCAAGTAAATGAGGTTTCATGATGAATACTGCTGTTGTAATTGTAATTCATCCGCGCCATCTGTAAAGACCAAAACGACCCGTGAATCATCTAAGTAACGAACAAAACGCAGCACTCGAGCCGCAGGAAAATCGGTTTGGAATTCTTGCAACAGTGCCAGCGCCGCGCTTTTTTCTGCCGTACTAAAAGGTTGATTCTCGAGGTCAAGTTGTGGTGTGTAACTGCTGGGTCGGCTGATTGGCGCACCATGTCCAGCAGGGTCTGGCAGCGTGCCGTCATAGTCCTCACCTTCGTTATTGGCTTGGGATAAACCACTTTTTAAGGACTCGAGACTACTGGCAAAATCCCCTGTTTCGATGATTTCACCTGCCATAATTTGTCTGCCCAATGCCAGTTCTTCGGATAAGCCCGGAAATTCACTCGAGCCAGCCGGGGTGTCTTGGGTCTCGAGTTGTACCGCTTGGCTACGGCGAACTTCGCTTGGATAGGTGTGACCGTTTAACTCAATCATCTAAACAGCCTAACATGTCAACCAAGACTGGCTAACGCCGCACCACTTAAAACCAGAACTGCTCCAAAAAGCATTTCTACACGCGGGGTTTCACCAATGAACGCCCATGCCAGTACAACTGCATACACGGGTTCGAGGGTGCTGATTAAACTGGCTTTTGCTGCCCCAATCCGAGCGATTGAAGCATAAAGCATCGGCAGGGCTAACAGGGTCGAAATAATTGCCATAGCAGCCACCAAACCCCAAAGCGGCAAGGTATTGGGGACTCGAGTTGTCCCCGCCAGTACATTAAGCACCGCAAATCCAATGGCGCTGCCCAAAGCACTGTGGGCAGTAAAGGAAAGTGGTGGAACTTGGCGTTGGGTTTCGCTCATCACCAAGTACCAACCGTACCCAATACCCGCCAATGCCCCTAAAACCACGCCAAGCAAATTGGCATCTCGAGAACTGGGCAGTCCAACAATCACCAGTAAACCAGCCACGGCTAAACCAGTCGCCACCAGTTGCTTTTGGCTGGGGCGTTTACCTTGAACCGCATGAATTAAGACCACGACTACAGGCGCAAGATAGACCAACAGCGCGGCTGTGCCTGCCGAGATTCGCTCGAGAGAAGCAAAATAAAGTGCCGTAAAGACAAAATACGCCATGCCAAACAAGACCATCCGAAGCCGCTCACGCCAAGCAAAACCCCTGCCGTAGCCAACCGCAAACAAAACCAGTGCCACCAATGCAAAACGCCAAACCAATAAGCTGCTCGAGGCAACCCCTAGTTGTTGGGTTAATTTGCCCCAAATACCAAGTGTAGAAAAACAAAAAGCACTCCCCGCTGCCAGCAAAACACCAATCCACATGAGGCGAAATACTACCCCAATTCTGCGCGGCTCGAGACACCCCAATTCTGCGCGGCTCGAGATACCTGCGATATTGAATGTCCCTGCCTTGCTGGTTATGCTGTTGTCATGCAGCCCTCAGACGCTAAAAAAATTGCTTTTTTGAACATCCCTTCTGACCCTAAGCGCTTAGCGGGTTGGTTAATCGGCAATGGCACATTTGCTTTTTTTGTCTACTGGACAGCCGATTCTTTCTTTCCTGGTAAAGAACTCACAGGTGAAGCGATGCTTTGGAAATTAGGCACAGCCGCAGTTAGTTTTGCCATTGGACTCTGGCTGATGCACATCAACCACGACTAAAGCTCCGCGCCAATGTACTTGAAACGGGGAACTTGTACCCCGTTTTTTTCTATTGATTCCATAAACATGTTCACGGGACGCACCTGTAAACGCAACCCCGTGTGTTCTGGAATAACATAAAGCGGAATATAAACCACCAGCGTTTCGTCTGTTTCGGTGTGTTTGGCACAACCCAAGACTTGGTAATACTTTCGGGCTTCGGGGGTGCTTTTATGGTGTTCGTAAACTCCTGAAATCGGATAGCTCATGCTAAATAGTTTACTTTATTTGGCAACCAAAGCACTTTTCATTTGCAAGTGCGCTAGACTCGAGACATGAAAAAGATTTCGGTGATTTTAGCGGCAATGGTCTTGGTTTTGGTCGGCTGCATTCCTAATTTGGTGCAAACTCCTAAATTTGAAATGCGCGAAGCGGGTTTGTTACGCCTTAACCCACCCGGATTAAATGGAGTTGCCCCAGAAGCGATTATTCGGGTGTTGCTGACTGCCCGAAATCCAAATCCAATTGACCTTGGCTTAACCGAAATGAAATTTGATATGTACTTAGATGGTAAAAAAGTGGCGGCTGGCAGTACCCCCGGATTTAATATGAAAGCCAATGGTGTCCCCAGCAATGTCCCTGTAGATGTCAGTATTCCCATAGACCCAAGTTCACTGCAAAGCATGTTTAAGATTGTGACTGGATCAAGGGTCGAGTACCGCTTAGAGGGTTCATTTGCCGTGGATGCTGGCGCACTTGGTAAACCACGTTTTGGGCCTTTTGTGATTGCCCAAGGTGCATACCAAGCCCCAAGTCTTGCCAGTACCCCACCCAGTTTTGCGTTTCGTTCCGACTTAACCCGTTTAACAGTTGGACTCGGCGGGGCTGTTCTTGACCTTGGTTTTGAAGTCACCAACCCAGCCCCAATAGGCTATCGTCTGGTTGCTCCACTTAACTTAACTGTGGGCGGACGAATCTTAGCTAAAGCCGAAGCGGGCGGTGCAGTCCCCGCCAGTGGCAAGGGCGTAATTTACACTCGTTTTCAAATAGACCCAATCTCGGCAGGTGCAGCCATTCTAGGTGGAAATTTTGATTTTCAAATTACAGGTTCACCAAGTCTCGAAGTTCCTGGATTACAAGCCTTTGCTTTTCCATTAAGTGCTTTGTTTGGTGGGACAGCAAAGAGATAGTCGGGTTTAAGCCTTGAGCCTTAAAAACTCAAAGCTCATAGCCTCTTACACATGAAAATCCTCTCATCTGGGGTTCTATACGCTGCTCTTATGTTCACAACTCCTCAAACGCAGGTTAGACTAGATGCAATGACCCAAGTAACCCAAGCCGCTCCAAGTTGGCGTTCCCGAGTCATCCGTGTTGCTCGGGGTCTACTGCAACCACTTTATGCCTTGTACCAGCAGCGTCTCGAGACGGCAGTGCGAAGCCAGACCATGCCAAAACACATTGGATTAATTCTGGACGGCAATCGGCGTTTTGCTAAAGCCCTTGGGTTGGACGGCAAAGCTGGCTATGAATTTGGGGTGGATAAAGCCCATGAGGTACTGGGTTGGTGCTTAGACCTTGGGATTCCTGCCGCAACCATTTGGGTACTCAGTACCGATAATTTCACTAAACGCGGTCAGGATGAAGTTCAGCATTTAATGCACCTCTTTGAACGGGAAGCCCGTAACTTAGCCAAAGACCCTCGGATTCACAACAACAAAGTACGGGTACGCGCCATTGGCAGACACGATTTATTTCCCGAAGATGTCCTCGCCAGTTTGTCTGACCTTGAGGCAGCTACAGCACATTACGATGGCATGACCTTAAACATTGCTGTGGGTTACGGTGGACGCGAAGAAATTGTGGATGCTGTCAAAAAACTTCTGATTTCCAAATCAGGAGAAAGCCCAGAAAACATTGCCGCCAGCCTCGAGCCAGAAGCCATTGGAAAACATTTGTACACAGCCGATTTACCCGATCCAGACTTCATTATTCGTACCAGTGGTGAAATTCGACTTGGTGGATTTATGCTCTGGCAAAGCGCTTATTCCGAGTATTACTTTTGTGAAGCCAATTGGCCCGATTTTCGGCAGATTGATTTTTTACGGGCGTTACGTGCCTATCAAGCTAGGGACTCAAGACTCGGGAAATAAGCGCTGGAATAAACAGGTACAAACCAATCAATAAACTCATCCCACTCGAGAGCAAGACCGCCCCAGCCGCGACATCCTTAGTAATTTTAGCCAAAGGATGATAGGTCGGTGATACCAAATCTACAATCGCTTCTAAAGCAGTATTCAGCAACTCGAGACTCATTACCAAACCACAACACAACAGCACAGGCACAAGGTTTACCCCTAAAAACAATGCCAGTACAATGGCTAGACTCGAGATGTAAACCTCGAGTCTGAAATTACGTTCTGTACGCCACGCATAGTCAATACCATGGGTGGCGTACAAAAAATTCTTCACCCAATCACGTTTAGGCGCATGACGCGGCGGGTCTGAGGGTCTCGAGGGATTTCGAGGGTTCATGTTGAAAGCATACCGTGTTCTTAACGGGCATCAAAAACAATTTTTCCACGTACAATCGTACAGACTGCCCAGCCACGCAGGGTTTCGGCTTGCCACGGACTGTCAAACCGAGCTTTGGTCTGAAAAGATTTACTATCTACAGCTTTGGTGGTGTTCAAATCAAAAATGGCAATGTCGGCAACACTGCCAATCTCGAGGGTTGGGGTTTGCCAATCTAAAACCTTGGTTACGCCCGAGGTCATGAGTTCGAGTAAGCGTGATAATTCAAGTTTGCCTGTTTCGACAAAGCGAGTGTATAAAAGCGCAAATGCAATTTCGATATTGGCAATGCCAAATGGCGCACTCAGCATATCGTGTTGTTTTTCTGCCATCGTGTGCGGCGCATGATCTGTACCAATACAATCTACCGTACCATCACGTAAACCCTCAAGCAATGCAAGGCAATCGGACTCGGCTCGCAATGGCGGGGCGACTTTTAGCACAGGGTCACAATAAAAACGTTCCGACTCGAGCAGCGTGTCAGTCAAGGTCAAGTGATGCGGCGCGACTTCGCAAGTTACATTCAAACCACGTCTTTTGGCTTCACGTACCAACGCCAAACCTCGAGCCGAGGATAAATGCTGAATATGAAGTCTTGCACCTGTCAAAGCACAAATTTCTAAGTCCCGAGCAATTCGAGCGGCTTCGGCGGCTACAGGATTGCCCGGTAAACCAAGGCGTTCTGATGTCCGCCCTTCATTCATCACGCCATCGCCGCGCAGACTGGCATCCTCGGCATGAACACTAATCACTAAACCCTGTGCATGAGCATACTCAAGACCGCGCCGTAAAACACCCGCATCTTCGTTTGTCCCACCATCATCGGTGAGCATCACAGCGCCCGCTTTTTTCAGGGCAATCGCATCGGTTAATTGCTGACCTGCTCGAGCCTTGGTCAGTGCTGCACTGGGAAATAACCGCGCTAAACCCAGCGTTTCAGCATCTCGAATCAGTTTTTGCACCAATTCAGGTTCATCCACAGCAGGAGTTGTATTGGGCATACTGACAATACTGCCAAATCCACCCGCTACTGCCGCACTCAACCCTGTTTTGAGCGTCTCTTTTTCTTCTTGTCCTGGTACACGCAAATGCACATGCGGGTCAATCAGGGCTGGAGTCACCAAGTACCTCGAGCCGTCAATGCTAACATCCGCAGTACCTGACAAGCTGGAAGCAATTACACCATTTTCGATATAAATATCTCGAGAAGAACCGTTTGATAAACGCGCCTTGTTAATTTCAATTTTCATGATTAACTCCTAGCTTCTAGCTTCTAGCTCCTAGCTTTTTTAGGCTAAAAACCAGAAGCTACAAGCTGCTTTTAACCCTTACCAACCAATAAGTGATACAAGACTGCCATTCGCACAGGAACACCATTTTTGACTTGCTCGAGGATTACACTCTGGCTCGAGTCGGCAAGTTCGCCTTCGATTTCAAGGTCACGGTTCATGGGTCCGGGGTGCATAACAATCGCATTTTCCCTTGCTAATTGCATAATTTTACGATTGACTTGGTAACTACTGCGGTACTCTTCTAAACTCGGAATATACCCTGTGTTCATCCGTTCGAGTTGCAAACGCAATGACATGACTGCCGAAGCACCAGATACCGCTTCGGCAAGATTGCTGGTCAGGGTTACGCCTTCGGCTTCAAGTTCACGCGGTAAGAGCGTTGCAGGAGCGCACAATCTCACTTTTGCACCAAGTTTCGGCAATAATTCGGCATTGCTTCGCGCCACCCTCGAGTGACGCACATCCCCGACAATTGCCACTTCTAAACCCTCAAGACTGCCAAAACGTTGCTGCAAAGTGTAGGCATCAAGTAGCGCTTGAGTTGGATGCGCCCGACGACCATCACCAGCGTTCACCACTTTGGCTTTACTGAATTTATTAACACTGTGCGCCGCACCACTGGCTTCGTGTCGCACAATAAAACAATCTATTTTCATTTGCTCTAAAGTCGCAATGGTATCTTGTAAACTCTCGCCTTTAGATGTACTCGAGGTCGAACTGGTAAAGGTCAGCACATCGGCACTCATCCGCCTTGCTGCCAATTCAAAACTTAAGCGAGTCCGTGTGCTGTTCTCAAAAAAAACATTGCAAATTGTAAAACCTTGTAGGGCAGGCACTTTTTTGACTGGACGCTCGAGAACATCCGCCATCACCTTGGTTGTCTCGAGAATATTTTCTAAACTCCCCTTAGACCACGCCTGAAAATCAAGAAGATGCTTCATCCTTTGACCTCGCCGCGTAATTCGTAGAGTTCAACAGCATCTTCGTTGTCGGTTTCTAATAGTTTGACCTTGACAATTTCTTGGCGGCTGGTAGGGATGTTCTTACCGACATAATCGGCTCGAATAGGCAGTTCTCGGTGTCCTCGATCTATCAAAACTGCCAGTTGAATACTCGAGGGGCGACCAAGGTCAATCAGTGCGTCCAGTCCAGCCCGAGCAGTTCGACCCGTATAAAAGACATCATCCACCATGACAATACGGCGACTCGAGATGTCAAAAGGCACTTCGGTTTGACGCACAATTGGTTGCAAACCCACTTCGGAAAGGTCATCGCGGTACAACGTAATATCGAGTTTGCCATTTGGCACTTGGACACCTTCAAGTTCCACGATTTTCTGAGCAATTCGGGCAGCCAGAGGAATCCCGCGAGTATGAACCCCAACAATGGCTAAGTTCTGAGCGCCTTTGTTGCGTTCGATAATCTCATGGGCAATTCGGGTAATTGCACGACGAATATCGTCCGGCTCGAGTAACCGAGCTTTGAATTCAGCGTTTTTCATGGTTTCTCCTACAAAAGAAAAACGCCGCGCTTATCCCAAGCGTGGCTGCCGAAAAAGTCTTCATTCTTTCCTCCTTTTGTGCCTCTCGGGACACAACCCTCTGTCTCTCAGGACAGATTTTAAGGTCTGAGAAAATGTACAACGTTACAAGGGAATTGGCAAGTGGTTTACTCGAGTCCTTCAGTCATAGGTAAATTTTCGTACAACACAGCTAAAGGCAAAGAAAAACCAATGCTAGGAAAATCCAATACAGCGTCCTGAATTAGAATTTTGTGTTGCCAATGGGCTTCCTTGAGCTTTGAGTAGACATCGGCAATGGGTTCATTTTGTGAAAGTAAAATATACTGCTCTAAACTGGGGATGGTACGGTAATTATGCAATTTCTCGCCTCGGTCAATACTTTCGGTACTTGTGGACAGCACTTCTATTAAGATGCACGGACGGCGTATCACATGGGTTGTATCTAGGCTCGAGTCCAGCACAATCATTGCATCTGGGTAATAACCAACTTCATCGGGTGTGCGAACCAGCATATCACTGCCATGCAAAGCAAAAGAATTTTTTTGAGATGCAAAAAAAAGATGCGCCCTCAGAGCATTACCGACATAATCATGTCTTTTTGAACCACCAGCCATAACAAACAGATTACCATCTACAAATTCATGACGCACTTGGCTGTGTTTTTCAAATTCAAGGAAGGCTTCAAAGCTAGGAGCTTGAAGGGTCGGGGCTTGGCGGTTCATGTGCAAAGTATAGAATGAAGTTATGGATTTTGCTACTTATCAAACTGAATCAAGAAAAACTGCACTGGCGGTTGAATGCAATCACAGTATTGCCTATCCAACACTGGGTTTGGTCAATGAAGCTGGTGAGTTCGCTGGGAAAATCAAGAAGATTTTCAGGGATAAAAACGGTGTAATTAACGAACAAGACCGCCAAGCCTTGAAGGGTGAACTTGGCGATGTGTTGTGGTACTTAACCCAACTCTGCACCGAATTAAATTTGTCACTCGAGGAAGTTGCAGCTGCCAATATACAAAAGCTGTTCTCGAGGCTCGAGCGTGGCAAAATCTCTGGGGATGGGGACAACAGGTAAATCTAGCCTCTTGAGACCCAATTTGGGGCAAACTCGGATTGCATTCTCAAGCATTTGCAGAGAAGCAGCAAATTGAAACTGAAGTACATCTTGAATTTTTTTCGCTCATCACATAACGATAGCATCTTTGATGAGTTCCACTGCTCGAGTCCGCGCCCAAGTATCGGTTGCTTCAATACTCTCCCATGTTAAGTCGGTGCTGGGGGCTTCAGATAAGACTTTTTCAATCAGTTTAGGAACACCTAAGTACGATAAACGTTTCTCGAGAAAGGCTTGGACTGCAATCTCATCGGCGGCGTTCAAGGCAACAGGGGCAACGCCACCAAGCCGTCCTGCTTGGAACGCCAAACCCAAACAAGGAAAACGTTCCATATTGACGGCACGTAACTCGAGATTACCGATTAAGTTTAATGGCTCGAGGGGGGTGCTTGGGCGACGAGCGCCCGGAAATTCTATACCCAACGTTTCTAGGGCGGTCAGAATTGAATACTGAATTGGCAAACGCATATCGGGCGCACCAAGTTGGGCTTTGATTTGGTTGTCCTTGAAACGCACCATGCTGTGAATAATGCTGCCCGGTTGAATCAGCACTTTGATTTGCTCAAGTGGAAAATCATATAAATAATGTGCCTCGAGAACTTCTAGCCCTTTGTTCATTAGGGTACTCGAGTCAATCGTGACTTTTGCGCCCATCACCCAATTGGGGTGCTTCAATGCCATTTCGGGGGTCACACTGCTTAAATCCTCGGGGGCATCACGGAACGGTCCACCACTGGCGGTCAGAATTAACTCAGCCACATCCTCGAGCCGTTCACCGACAAGGCACTGATAAAGCGCACTGTGTTCACTGTCCATTGGTGTGATTTTTGCGCCGCTTGCACGAGCAATCTGCCACATCAGTTTGCCACCGCAAACCATGGCTTCTTTGTTAGCAAGTGCCACATGCCGCCCAGCCTCGAGTGCGGCTCTGGTTGGAGCTAACCCCGCCAAACCCGGAATTGCCCCAACCACCACATCGGCTTTTAAGACTGCAATTTCTCGAGAGTCAGAAACCACTTTGGTATTAGGCAAGGCTTCTCGAGCCGAAACAAGAATACTTTCGTCCACACTTAGAACTTCTGGTTTGAACTCGAGGGCTTGCTGTATTGCTAACTCGAGGTTCTTGCCAGCCGCTAATCCAACAACCTGCCAGCCGCGCCAACCTGCCACTTCGAGGGTTTGTGTGCCAATGCTGCCTGTGCTGCCAAGGATACTGATGCGAGTGGTCATGGGCAGATTATATGACTCGGGTCTTGGGACGAAAAAGCTACAGTAAACCCTTTAGCCATTCAGCAGTGGCTTGGGTTAAACGTGGTTCGACTTCTAAATCCAAAAGCATTTGCGTGGCAGCCTGCATTTCTTCATGGCGGCGCAGGGCATGAAGGCGGCTTCCCTCGAGCAGACGTTCTACCGTTTTGGTGTTCATGCCTTCTAATAGCAATTTCTTAAATTATAGCTAATCATACTTGATAACCGCAATGCTCATACCAACCCAACACTGCACTTAATGGAAGTTTTTTGCACAGCTTGCCAATACCACAAAACA